>CAYGST010000405.1:0-4918 GCA_964352415.1 uncultured Planctomycetaceae bacterium
GACTCCGCCCAGGCTCCCGCAGCCGGAGCGCGTGGCGCTCGGCCCCGACGAGCCCGCGATCGCCGCTGGCACGGAGGACGTCGCGCAGAGCGCCGACGCCGGCCCTTCGAGCGAACCGCGGGGGAGCGGCGACCGCGCCAGCGCGACCGCTCCGAAGCGCGAGCCCGCGCCGACCGTCGTGGCCTCGGCGCCGGAGCCGAACGCCATCGTCCTGGAGCACGGCAGCGTCCGCCTCGTGCTGGTCGACGCGAACGAGGTCACCACCACGATCGAACACGAACTCGAATCCAGCTCCGCGGCGTCTCCCGAGACGGCCGCTCCTCCCGCACTGCCCGTGTCACCCACCTTGCCCGAAGAGGCCACCCGATGATGAATGCACCCTTCCTGTCCGTCGCGCTCGCCGCGCCGCTCCTGTTCGCCCCCACGACGAGTCCGTCGTCTCCGCAGGATGCGGACATGGACCGGCGCCAGGAGCAGGTCCAGCCGCAGCTCACCGTGCGCTACTTCAAGCCCGCGAAGGCGCCCGTGGACAGCCTGCAGAGCGCGCTCCTGCGCCTGATGATGGCGAGGCCGGGCGACTCGTTCCGCTTCGTGACGCTCCAGACCCTCGGCGGGACGCTCCTCTTGCAGGGGCCGGACGAAACGCTACCCGATGTCCTGAAGCTCGCTCGCGAGCTGGACGAGAACTACGTCGGCGGCGCCGGTCAGTCGCCGGGCATCGATCAGATGCACCACCAGTACCGCGTGCGCAACGTGTCGCTGGAGCACCTCGAGCAGGCGCTGCAGTTCCTCGATCGCAACCGGATGCAGCAGTACCCCGGCCAGCCGAGGGGCCTGCACCTCAGCTACGTCTACGGCAGCGGCATGGTCCAGATGAGCGGCAGCGACGAGTACGTCGCGCGCGCCAAGCAGGTGATCGCCGAAGTCGACGTTCCGCAGCCGAGCCTGATGCTGACCTGCTACCTCATCCGGGGGCGGAGCGAGGTCCAGAGCGACGCGCGCATCCCCGCCGCGCTCGCGCGCGACCTCTCCGCGCTCGTGCCGTACGAGGGCTTCGAGCTGATGTCGAGCGGCATGCTGCCCACCAACGCGAACAATGACATGGAGCTTCGCGTGGACCTCGAGGAGCAGAAGGGCGCGTTCACTCTCGCCATGCGCCCCGCGGCCTTCGACCCTGACAAGGGACTGCTCGCGCTCAGCAAGGTCAACTTCGAGCTGAGCCTCAACCAGAAGCAGACCGACGACAACGGCACGCTGATCGGAATGACCTCGACGCGGCGCTCGTTCGAGACCAGCACCAGCCTCGCAACGGACCGATACAGTGTCCTCGGGGCCGTCGGCGGCGATCCGGTGTTCGTGGTGGTTCGCCTGACGCAGGTCGGCCGCTGATCGGGCGGTAAGTCGAACCGCTGAGCGGCTCGCGCTCCGCTCCCGGATGAGAAGGAGCCCCGGGCGTTTCGCGCCCGGGGCTCCGCTCGTTCGTCAGCATCCGTGAGCGGAGCCCCGCCCCGGCCAGGTCACGCGCCTGCCGGCGCGTCGACGCCTGTGCCCTCGCTCGGCGGCGCAAAGACGTCGATCACGACGGAGTCCTCGAGTGCGAACGCGGCGTGGGGGACGTGCGGCGGCAGGTGCAGGACCTCGCCCGCTGTCACCACGAGCTCCTCGTGGCCCACGACGAAGCGAACGCGCCCCGACAGCACGCAGGCGAGCTGCTCGTTGGGGTGGCTGTGCGAGGGGACCTCGCAGCCCGCGCCGAGCTCGAAGCGCGAGAGCATGGCGTGCTCGCCGACGACGCGCCGGCGGCGGACCTTGGGCAGCGGCTCGTCGACCGCGAGGTCCGACCAGCGCAGGACGCGTCCGCGCACGGCTTCACCGCTCACGGCGCGATCGTGAAGTAGAGGGCGTTCGACGTCGCCGAGCCGCTGGCGCTCGCCGGGTCGCGGAACCACCACTGCGCGTAGACCGCCGCGCCGGCGACGAGGCCGGGGTCGCCGCCGCCCTGGATGATTGCGTTGAAGTCGATCGTGAAGCTGCCCGAGCAGTCGGGGCCGCCGGCGTTGCCGCCGGACGCCTGCGCCGTCGTGCGCACGATCGGGGCCGCGACGCACAGGCTGCCGCCCGCGAACGCGCCGTACTGCGGTCCGGAGCCGTAGAACAGCAGGCCCGGGCGGTTGTTGAGGACGTCCGTCGCTGTCACATCGAAGGCGCCCGGCGCCGTCGCGCTGGCGACGCCGCTCGCGCCGATCGAAGCGCCGCAGCCGCCCGAGTGCAGCTTCGCGGAGCAGTACGCGCCGGGGTCGTCGCTCGAGGGCACGAAGAACACCGGGTTCGTGTACGCGACCTTCGCGCCGCTCGCGCTGTAGGCGCGCACCCAGGAGGTGGCGCCGGTCTGCAGCGTCGCGGGGCACTCGAAGACGCCCTCGCCCGACAGCGGCCCGCTGCTGCACAGCGCGACCTCGCTCGCGTCGCCCGCCTTCCCGGTGAAGACGGTGATCGCCCCGCTGTCCGCGCCGAAGTTGTAGTGCACGCGCGCCGTGTAGCTCGCGGTGGGGGCGCCCGGCGGCACGGGGTGCAGCGCGCCCATCGGGAGGTCCGCGCCGCCGAGGCGCGCCTCGAGGATCAGGACGTGTTCGTTCGAGACGTAGGAGCGCCCGGCCTTCAGCGCCGACTCGACGTTCGCGATGGTGAACGGCACGCCGTCGAGGAGGACGTGGTTGGCGCCGAACAGGAAGGCGTCGTCGTGGGTGTCGCTGCCCGAGTAGGCGTACAGGACGCGTCCGCCGAGCAGCCAGTCGACCCAGCGGCCGACGTCGCCGCCCTGGCCGCTCTGGGTCGCACCGTTCCAGATCTCGACGCCGTGCAGGGCGTCTGCTTCGAGGCCCTGAGCCTGCGCAAAGCTGTTCCAGGCGAACGAGCCGGCGGTCGGGTGGTGAGCGATGGCGTAGCCGTCCTGGTCGCGCACGCGCTGGACGTTGGCGGGAAATCCATCGAGGGCGTTGCCGAACAGACCGTCGCAGAAGCCCTGGAAGCCGGGGCCGCCGCCCGCGATGCGCTGCGACAGGCCGTGGGCGCCCATGTGGTTCGCCGAGGTCGTGCCGAGGCAGACGAGGTCGCCGAGGTCGCTGCCGGTCTGCGGTCCGATCTCGTCGCTCGACACTTCGATGTCGGGCATGACGAGGAAGCTGGCGTCCGTCTGCGCCGCGCACTCGGCCGCGATCACCGCGTACTCCGCGTCGCTGTCGACGCAGTAGCTGTGGTCGGTCGCCGTGAACCAGTCGTAGCCGAGGGCTGCGTACTGGGTGCGCAGCTGGGCGTAGGAGAAGCTGCCAGAGGTCTGCAGCGTCTCCGCGGTGCAGTTGCCCGATGGAGCGCAGGCGTTCGAGGCCTCGCCGTGGCAGGAGTGGACGTGCAGGTCGCCCGCGTGGATCTGTGTGCCCGCGCCGGCCGACTGCAGCGTCTGCGGGACGGACAGCGGCGCGGCGAGGCGGGTGACGAGGCGCGTCACGCGGGCGACGGCCGGGGCGCCGCTCGGCTGGACGTAGCGAACCTCGATCTCCAGCTCGCGCGTCGCGCCCGCGGGCTCGTCGGCGAAGAACAGCTGGTCGGTGTGCAGCGGGAAGCCGACCTCGATGAACGGCGGCCGCCCGGTCTGCGCGTACTCCTCGCGCAGCGCGTTGAGGCGCTCCTCGATCTCCATGCGCACGTCGAAGACGTTCACGCCCTCGAGCTCCGGCGCGTCGGGCGCCGCGAACCAGCGCTGATCGCGGTGCAGGTCGGCGACCTCGTGGGGCAGGCGCTCGACGAGGGCGTTGATCGCTCCGAAGCGCGGGTCGCCGAGGACCGTGGCGTCGAGCCGGGCCTCGTGCAGCACGTCGCCGCCCGCTCGCACGACGAGCCGCTCGAACGTCACCTCGCCGCCGTCGCTGGGCGCGTACAGGAACGCCGCGCACTCGACCGTGCCGAGCACGCGCACGGCGTCGGGCGTGAACGGGATGACGACCAGCGGCGCGTCCTGGGTCGCGCGCGGCGCGAGCTGGCCCTGGACGAGCGCGGCCGCGCCGAGACTCAGGAGCAGTCCGGCGAGGAGAGTGCGGCGGGGAGCGTTCTTCATCGGTTCGAGCGAGGCGCGGGGATCACGGGCAGAAGGTGACGCTCAGGCCGTCGGAGAAGTTGAAGCCGGCGCCGCCCGCGGCGGAGTCCCGGAACCAGCACTGAAACCGGCGAACGTCGCCGGGGACGAGGACGTCACCGGGCGCGAGGCTCGTCTGGTCGAAGGGCGTCTGGTACTCGCCCGAGGCGTTCGAGACGAGCACGCTCAAGCGTCGCACTTGCCCGCCCGCGCACAGCGTGCCGTTGCCGAGGGGGACGCTCGCCTCGTTCAGCGCGTAGAAGAACAGGCCAGGCTTGTTCGCCGGACAGCCGACGGTTTCCAGGACGAGGTCGTTCGCGGTGATGCTGGTCGAGCCCAGGCCGGCGATCGTCGCGCCAGCGCTCGCGCTGTTCGGCGAAGTCGTGCAGTAGCTCGCGGGCGCGGGGCAGTCGTAGCTCGCGACGAGCGTCCCGTTCAGGCTCAGCGTCGCGGAGATGTTGGTGGTCGGGTCGACGAACTGGAACTGGGTGACCATCGGCGAGACCATCTGCAGCGCGGCGCCCGAAGCCGTGATCGTCCCCGGCGTGATCGTGGGGGGGCCGACGGTCCCGGCGAGGTCCGTGACGGTCGCGCCGCCGGTCAGCGGCGTGACGGTCAGGATGCCGGACGTTACGGTGAGCACCGTCGTCGTGCTGAAGTTGCCCGCGGCGTCGACCGTGAACGGGTCGCTCGCGATCGAGAAGCGCAGCCCGGCGACGTCGAGCAGCGCGAGCGGCGGCAGGAAGCTGATCGGGTTCGGGATGTTCCCCGCGAGGTCGGGCACGACCA
>CAYGST010000406.1:0-3034 GCA_964352415.1 uncultured Planctomycetaceae bacterium
CAGCGGGAGCGCGGCGAAGCCGACAGGTGGCGACCCCGAGGACGGCCCCGCCGGCGCCGCGATGGCCTCGCCGCTCGGCGGCATGAACGGCCCGCTCGACGACGGCCGCGAGGTCCCCGAGTACGAGCCCGAGTCCTACGACCTCGTGATCCCCGAGGTCACCTACGCCTGGGACCCGCAGGCCGGTGACGCGAGCGTCTCGGCCGAGGACGGCGGGCCGGGGTTCACGGGTGAGGGCTGGGAGTCGAACTTCACCTTCCCGGCGCTGGGGAGCGGGAAGGCGGTGAAGGGCGGGCGCATCACGATGCACGTCCCGAGCTGGCCAAACACGCTGCGGCTGATGGGCAAGAACTACAACAACACATTCAACTATCGGTCGGTGGATCTCTGCACCGAAGCGCTGTTGATGCTCCACCCGAACACGCAGGAGTTCATTCCCCAGCTAGCGACGCACTGGAAGATCTCCGAGGACGGGATGACCTTCGCGTTCCGGATCAACCCTGAGGCTCGATGGAGCGACGACAAGCAGGTCACGAGCGCGGACGTCTTGGCAACCTACAAGCTGCTGATGGACGAGACCATCCTGTTCCCGTCTCACCAACAGACCTACGGTAAACTGAACCCGCCGATTGCCAAGTCGAAGTACATCGTCGAGGTCACGGCCAAGGACAGGAACTGGCGCAACTTCCTCTACTTCGGTGCGTCCATGCGCATCTTCCCCGCGCACCAGATCTCAATCCCTGGTAGCGAGTACCGGATCGAGTTCAACAACAAGTACACGGCGACTACCGGCCCTTACACGCTACGTGATGAGGACATCGTCACGAACAGGACGCTGACTCTCTCTCGCCGCGACGACTGGTGGGCCAAGGACAACCCTGCCTGGACGGGCCTCTACAACTTCGACGAGTACCACTTCCTCGTCGTGCAGGACTCGAACCTCGCGTTCGAGAAGGCCAAGAAGGGCGAGATCGACTACTTCTGGGTGAACAAGTCGCAGTGGTGGGTCGAGGAGTGCGTGCCGAGCAAGGTGGATGGGCTGAAGCGCGGCCTGATTCAGAAGCACAAGTTCTTCAACGACGCGCCGATCGGCGCGTCGGGCATCGCGTTCAACATGACCCGCAAGCCGCTGGACGACATCCGCATGCGCAAGGCGCTCGGGCACCTCTACAACCGCCCGCAGTTCATCGAGAAGCTGTTCTTCAACGAGTACGGGGCTCTGCAGAGCTACTACCAGGGCGGCACGTACCAGAACCCTGAGAACGAGCTGCTCGCCTACGACCCGTTCAAGGCCGTCGAACTACTCGAGGAGATGGGGTACGCAGACACGGACACCGACGGATATCGCGTGAAGGATGGACAGAGACTGAGGATCTCGCTGCTCTACCGCGACAAGCTCCAGGAGCCGAGCCTCACGATCTATCTGGAGGACTGCAAGAAGGCTGGCATCGAGCTCGAACTCCAGCTCCTTGACCAAACCGCGCACTTTCAGAACGTCCAGCAGAGAAGCTACCAAACAGCCTCGATGGCCTGGGGACCAGTCAAGCCCCCGAACCCCGAGACCTCCTTCCACGGGAAGCTGGCGAAACTCGTCGACAACAACAACATCACCGGGTTCAGCAATCCGCGCGTTGACGAGCTCTGCGACGAGTACGACATCGAGATGAACCATGAGAGGCGCGTCGAAATCATCCGCGAGATCGATGGGCTGGTCTTCAATGAGCACCCCTACGCCCTCGGCTGGTTCTCGCCGTGCCAGCGCGTGATGTACTGGAACAAGTTCGCGCAGCCGAACTTCGGCGTGTGGCGCTATCAGGACCGCGACGACATGATGTACTCCTGGTGGATCGATCCGGAGAAGGAGAAGGCACTAGAGGCCGCCAGAGCGGACCCGAGTCTGACGCTCGAGACGCAGCCGGTGCAGCACAAGTTCTGGCCGCGCTTCAACGCCGCAAACGCCCAGTAGCTTCCCCCGCCCGAGCGACGCCGAGCCCCGCTGAGCGGAACTCGGCGTCGCTGCTTCGATCCCCCGCGCCATGGCCGCCTACTTCGCTCGACGCCTCCTCCTCCTGATCCCGACGTTCCTCGGGATCACCATGCTGGTCTTCGCGATCACCCGCTTCGTCCCCGGTGGGCCCATCGACCAGATGATCATGGAGATCCAGTCCGGTGGTATCGCTGGAGGTGAAGGCGGAGGCGGAGGCAGTGGAGCGCAGAGCTCAGTTGAGATCCCGCCCGAAGCCCTCGCCACACTCAAGAAGCACTACCACTTCGATTGGCCGCTCTGGCAGCAGTACATGCAGTTCCTCGGGCCGCTGAACCTCGGCGAGCGGGGTGTCTTCGGCGACGGCGTCGACCAGGTCGAAGTGCTGAGCTGGTACGTGGAGCCGGGCGAGCGCGTCGCAGAGGGCGCCGCGGTGGCCCGCGTGCGAATGACGGGCGTCGCCGGCGACGACGGACTCAAGCCGACCGCCGTCTCGCGCGAGATCTTCGCGCCCGGTGAGGGCGTCGTGACCAGGCAGCTCGCGGCGCGCGAGACGACGGTGAGCGTCGGCGATCCACTCTACGAGTTCACCTCGGCCACCGGCGACGCGAGCGTGATCGAGGCCCCCGACGTCTGGAGCAAGACCTGGGCGGGCCTGCTCGCCGGCGACCTCGGCACGTCCTACAAGTACGAGGTCCCCGTCATCGACCTCGTCGTGCAGCGCTTCCCGATCAGCCTGCGCTTCGGGCTGACCGGCTTCCTGCTGGCCTACTTCATCTGCATCCCGCTCGGGGTGATGAAGGCGATCCGGCACGGCTCGAACTTCGACTTCGCCTCGAGCGCGCTCGTGTTCATGGGGTACTCGGTACCCGGCTGGGCGCTCGGCGCCGTGCTGCTCGTGCTGTTCGGCGGCGGCTCGTTCTGGGACGTCTTCCCGCTCGGCGGGATCAACGCGGACGACTACGAGTCGCTCTCCGCCTGGGACAAGCTCACGAACTCGATCCACCACATGGTGCTGCCCGTGATCGCGTACTCGATCGGCAGCTTCGC
>CAYGST010000406.1:3134-4916 GCA_964352415.1 uncultured Planctomycetaceae bacterium
CGCGACTACGCGGTCGTGATGGGCGTGCTGGTGATCAACACCTTCCTGATGCTGATCGGCAACATCCTGAGCGACGTCCTCTACGTCCTCGTCGACCCCCGGATCCGCTTCAACTAGCCGCGATGTCCGAGACGAAGCCGATGAAGTCGCTGTCCGTCTTCCAGCGCCGCTGGAAGAAGTTCAAGACGCTCAAGCGCGGGTGGTACAGCTTCATCGCCCTGATCGCGCTGTACGTGATCAGCCTGGCGAGCCCCCTCCTGATCAACAGCCAGGCGCTCGTCGTGAAATACGGCGGGGAGTACTACTTCCCGGCGCTCGGCGACTTCAACGAGGCGCGCGACTTCGGCCAGCGCATCATCGGCGAGGTCGACTACCGCGAGCTGGCGCGCACGACCGAGGCGGCGGACGGCGACGACTGGGTCATGATGCCGCTCTACCCGTACCACCCGAACGAGTCGCTGCTCGACGAGCCCGACCTCCCCGGGCGCCCGCCGCACTCGCCCACGTCGAACCACTGGCTCGGAACCGACAACCGTGGCCGAGACGTCTTCGCGCGCCTGGTCTACGGCTTCCGCATCTCGATCACCTTCGCGGTCGGCGTCGTCCTGCTGTCGTACTTCATCGGCATGGCGATCGGGCAGGTGCTCGGCTACTTCGGCGGCCGCGTCGACATCTACGGCCAGCGCCTCGTCGAGATCTGGAGCGGCCTGCCGTTCCTCTACACGGTCATCATCATCAGCTCGATCGTGACGCCGAACGTGTGGACGCTGGTCCTGATCCTCGCGGTCTTCCGCTGGATGAACGTCAGCCTCTACATGCGCGGCGAGGTCTATCGCGAGAAGTCCCGCGACTACGTCGCCTCGGCCATCGCCACCGGCGAGTCGCACAACTCGATCATGTTCCGCCACATCCTGCCGAACGCGCTGACGCCGATCGTCAGCTTCGCGCCGTTCGCGCTGGTCGCCGCGATCTCGTCCCTGGTGGCGCTCGACTTCCTCGGCTTCGGGCTCCCCGCCCCCACGCCGAGCTGGGGCGAGATGGTCAACCAGGGTCTGCAGAACATCGCCAAGTGGCACCTGATCGTGTTCCCCCTCACCGCGTTGTTCATCACGCTGATGATGGTCGTGTTCATCGGCGAGGCGATCCGCGAAGCGTTCGACCCCAAAGTGTTCTCGAGGCTGCGCTGATGAGTGCCGAGAAGAAGAAGCTCCTGGAGGTCAAGGGCCTCCGCACGCACTTCCTCGTCGAGGGCAAGGAGGCGCACGCCGTCGACGACGTCAGCTTCGACGTCTACGAGGACGAGATGCTCGGCATCGTCGGCGAGTCCGGATCGGGCAAGTCGGTGACCTCGCTCTCGATCATGCGCCTGATCCCGGATCCTCCCGGCAAGATCGCCAGCGGCGAGATCCTGCTGCGCGGCAAGGACCTCTTGAAGCTCAGCCACGACGAGATGCGCGCCGTACGCGGCCACGACATCGCGATGATCTTCCAGGAGCCGATGACGTCGTTGAACCCCGTCTTCACGATCGGGATGCAGGTCGCCGAGGCGCTGCGCTTCCACGACGACACGACCAAGCAGGAGGCCGAGCGCCGCGCGGTCGAGGTGTTGACGCAGGTCGGCATCCCCGACGCAAAGCGTCGCATGGGCGACTACCCGCACCAGTTCTCCGGTGGCATGCGCCAGCGCGTGATGATCGCGATGGCGCTGATCTGTCAGCCGGCGCTCCTGATCGCGGACGAGCCGACGACGGCGCTCGACGTCACGATCCAGGCGCAGATCCT
>CAYGST010000407.1:0-4905 GCA_964352415.1 uncultured Planctomycetaceae bacterium
CGCGAGGCCTAGTCCGAGCATCGAGCCGTAGACCAGCGCGACGCAGCCGACGATCCCGAAAATCAACATCTCGCCGTGCCCCGCATCCGTAAACACAGACGCGAGCGCCGCGATCGGTCCCCACCAGCCGGCGGGCCGGACCTTGCGGTAGAACGGCAGCACCGACTCCGGAGCGGGCGGGGGCAAGAGCAGGGTGACGAGCAAGGACGCGGCCAGCGACACGCCCACCACCATCAGCAGCCTGCCATCGGCCAGCAGCTCGCCGTTCTCCGAGAACGGGCCGAGGTGCCACTCGATGTCCGCGAAGGTCAGCCCGATCGTCGCCGTCGCGCTCGCGATCATGGCCGTGATCTCGGTCCACGCGCTGACCCGCCACCAGTGCCAGCGGAGGACGTAGACCGGGCCGACGCCGGAGAGGAAGGCGAGGAAGAACAGGAACAGGTCGGAGATCGAGCTCGCCTGCGAGGCGAGCAGCCCGGCCAGGGCGAGGATCACGACGCTGGCGATGCGCGCGACGCGCACGTAGTGGCGCGGCTCGGCCGCGCGCACGAAGAAGCGCCGGTAGAGGTCGTTGACGAAGAACGAGGCCGCCAGGTTCACGTGCGTGTCGATCGTCGACATGAACGCCGCGAGCAGAGACGCGACGACCAGCCCGAGGAGGCCAACCGGCAGGTAGCGGCGCATCATCACGACGTAGGCGCGCTCGGAGTCGCTCTTCGCCAGCAGCTGGCCGACGGCGACCTCGTCGCCCGCTGTCACCTGCGGCTCGGCGCGCCAGTCGCTCTCGGTGCCGGGCGGGTCGAGCTCGACGCGTACGAGCTCTCCCGCTGCCGTGCGGAGGGTCGCCTCGTGGAGCTCGACCGTCGAGGACGGTCCGCCTGCAGGATCGGCCATGACGACCTCGCGGGTCGCGACGGCCTGGACCTCGCCGGCAACGGGCGACGTCACCTCGAGCCGCGGCAGAACGACCATCGACGCCAGCGCGACGAGGATCCACGGCCACGGACGCAGCGCGAAGTGCGCGACGTTGAACCACATCACGGCGAGCACGCCCTCGCGCTCGTTCTTCGACGCGGCGATGCGCTGCACGGCCGTGCCGCTGCCGTCGACGTTCTCCACCGCCCACCAGGAGACGCCGAGGTAGACGGCCAGCGCGGCGACCGGCGTCGTCCAGAAGCTCGCGTCGAACAACCCGCCCTCCCCGGGCTTCGGGAACAGGCGCAGCGTGTTCTCGGTGAACGGCGAGCCCTCGGCCGCGGCGGCCAAGATGGCCTCGCCGCCGCCGACGGCAGTCCACGCCAACCAGGCCAGCGCGATCGCGCCGATCATCGCCATGGCGAACTGCACGAGGTCGGTCATCACGACGCCCCAGAAGCCGGCCATGAGCGAGTAGACCAGCGCGATCACGCAGCCCAGCACGAGCGCCACTTCGCCGTCGATGCCGAGCAGCACCTCCATGATCTTCTTGGCGGCGAGCAGCACCCAGCAGAGCGTGATCGTGTTCGTGATGCCCGCGTGCATGAAGCCGAGCGTGCCGCGCAGCACCGCGGCGCTCTCGCCGCCGTAGCGCAGCTCCGCGAGCTCCGCCTTCGTCATCACGCCGCCGCGCCGCCAGCCGCGCGCGAAGAGGAACACGGACAGCATCCCGCCGCCGCAGTAGCACCACCAGAGCCAGTTCTTCCAGATGCCGAAGTCGCGCACCCAGCCCGTGATCGCGAGGGGCGTGTCCGCAGCGAAGCTCGTCGCCACCATGGACGTGCCGGCGATCCACCACGGCAGGCTGCGGCCGGAGAGGAAGTACTCGTCGACGTCCTTACCCGCGCGCTTCGCGTAGACCACGCCGACCGTGAGCGCGAACACGACGTAGCCGGCGACGAGGAGCCAATCGATCGTGTGGAGCGCCATCGCGGGAGTGTAGCGGCGCGGATGCTGCGATCCAGAAGCGCCTGGGAGGGGCCGCGCGGCGCGGGGACGAAGTCGGGGGCTGCGCGTCCCGAGCCGGACGGATACAACGAACGGGTCCCCCGAGTCCACTGCCCAGCGCTCCCATGACCCTCGCCGCTCGCTCCCGCTCGCTCGCTCGCCTCGTGCTCCTGACCTTGGTTGGAGCCGCTTGCTGCGGAGGCCTGACCCTCGCCGGTGGCTCCGCCGAGCGGGCCGTGCTGGTCGTGGACCCGACGCATCCCGACGCTCTGTGGGCCGCGAACGAGTACGCGCGCCGGCGCGGGATCCCGCCGCAGAACCTGATCCACATGCGTCCGGGCGCCGCGAACTTCGCGGACTTCGCGGCCGTCAACCTGCCCGCGCTCACGGGCGAGCTGCGCGCGCGGGGGATCGCCGAGCAGATCGACTACGTGATCGTGATGCCGACCGACGACTGGTACGTGCCGGCGCCCGGCTACCTCTCCGACGGCTGCGCGTCGGTGAATCGCATCGCGATCGGTGGGGCCTACACCCTCGCCTTCAGCGCCCAGGACGTGCTGAACGGGACGAACGGCTCGCAGTTCGACAACCGCTACGGCGCGTCGAACAACGTGGCGCTCGCGTTCGACAGCGAGACGCCCTGGTTCGCGGGCAGTCCGTCTCTCGACGCTGCCTCGCGGCGCTACTACATCGGAGGCATGCTCGGCTACACGGGGGAGCGCGGCAACACGATGCCGGAGCTGCTCGCGATGATCGACCGGGGCGTCGCCTCTGACGGCTCCTTCGCCGCCGGGACGTTCTACTACATGCACACGACCGACGTGGCGCGCTCGTCGCCGCGCCACGGGGCCTATCCGAACATGGTCAACGTGTTCGCGACCCTCGGCGGCAACGCCGTCGAAGTGTTCGCCGACCTGCCGCTCGGCAACCATGACCTGCTCGGGGTCATGACCGGCCTCGCGAACCCCGACATCGACGGCGCGGACTTCACGATCCTGCCTGGCGCGTTCTGCGACCACCTGACGAGCTTCGCCGGCCGCTTCGACACGGCCTCGCAGACGAAGATGTCGCGCTGGATCGCGAAGGGCGCGACGGCGACCTCGGGCGCGGTCGAGGAGCCGTGCAACTACCCGGGCAAGTTCCCGCACGCGCGAATGCACGTGTTCCTCTACAAGGGGCTTTCGATGGGGGAGGCCTGGCTGCGCTCGATGGGCTTCACGCCGTTCCAGAACCTGTTCTACGGCGACGCCCTCGCGCGGCCGTTCGCGTACCTGCCGGCCGTGGATCTCCCCGACGCGCCGACCGCGACGGTCACGGGCAGCGTGCTCGTGCACCCGACCGCGGTCGCCACCGCCCCGGGCGCGGACGTCGCCACGATCGAGGTCCTCGTCGACGGCGTCCCGTACCGCCAGGTCGCGCCCGGTGATTCGGTAGCGCTGCACACGGCGGCGCTCGCGGACGGCTGGCACGACCTGCGCGTGCTCGCCGAGGACGACACCGAGGTGCGTAGCGTCGGTCGCTGGCTCGGGAGCTTCGTGGTCGCGAACCTCGGGCGCTCCGCGAGCGTGACTACGGCGGTGAGCGCGCCCGACCAGGGCACGGCGGTCGACTTCACGCTCTCAGCCGCGGGCGCGCCGACGGAGCTGAGGCTCGTGCAGGGCGGGCGTGTGCTCGCCGCGACGACGACGTCTGGCGGCAGCGTGCGCGTCTTCGGCCGCACGCTCGGCGCCGGCGAGGCGCGCGTCCAGTGCGAGGCGCTCTACCCGGACGGCACGCGCGTGCGCAGCGCGCCGCTCGCCGTCCCCGTGCTCGAGACGGGCGTCGGCGCCGGTGGACAGGCGCCGATCGCCTACGGCTACGAGCGCGAGCTCGTCCCCGAGCTGGCGCAGATCGTCGCCCTGCCCGCGGCCTTCGAGGACGCCCTCGACGCGGCGAGCTTCACGATCGTCCAGCCGCCCGCGCAGGCCGCGGTCGCGCCGGGCGCGCAGGGCGGCTACGTCGTGCTGACGCCGAACGCCGGCGTCACCGGCGTCGACAGCCTCGTCTTTCGCGTCACGACGCCGTCCGGGGTCTCCGCGGACGCCACGGTCATCCTGCGCTACGCGGACCCGAGTTGCCCGCAGCCCACGAACTACTGCGTGAGCCAGCCGAACTCGAGCGGCACGAGCGCCGTGATGAGCTGGTCCGGCTCGACGCGGCTGCTCGACGACGACTTCACGGTTCGGGTCTTCGGCGCGAAGCCGAACCAGTTCGGCATCTTCTTCTACGGACCGGGCCAGGCCCAGACACCGCTCGGCGATGGGTTCCTGTGCGTCGCGGGCGGCGGCTCGGGCATCTTCCGCCTGCAGCCGGCGGTGCAGAGCGGCTTCTTCGGTGAGAGCGAGCGGCGGGTGGAGTTCACGCAGGCGCCGGTCCTCATCGGCCCTGGCCAGATCGAGCCGGGGTCGACCTGGAACTTCCAGTTCTGGTATCGCGACACGGGCAGCGCGTCCGGACTCAACCTCTCCGACGCGCTGGCGGTTCCGTTCTGCCCCTGAGCGTGTTGCCAGAGGGCGATCACACGCGGACAATGCGCGCCCCATGGCCAAGTTCCAGCGACACGTCTTCATCTGCACCAACGAGCGCACGGCCGACGATGCGCGCGGCAGCTGCCTCGCGCGCGGCGCCAAGGAGGTCGCAGCGGCCTTCAAGGAGAAGCTCTACGAGCGAGGCTTCAAGCGCATCGTGCGCGCCAACAAGGCGGGCTGCCTCGACCAGTGCGCGAGGGGCTGCGCTGTCGTCATCTATCCGGAGGGCACCTGGTACGGCGGCGTCACGCCGGAGGACGTCGACGAGATCATCGAGGAGCACGTGGTGAATGGTCGTCCGGTCGAGCGGCTGGTGATCCCGGACGACGAGCTGACGGGCCGCCCCGCGGAGTCGGAGCCCGGAGTCGGAACCTGATTGAAAAACGCCGGCCTCGGCGGTCGCACGACGCCGATC
>CAYGST010000408.1:0-4895 GCA_964352415.1 uncultured Planctomycetaceae bacterium
CGTCACCGAGATGTACGACCGGCGCTTCATGCGCGTGCTGCGCGAGGACGTCGACCGCCCAGACGTGCGGCGAACCGACGCGCGTCATGAACCACGGCGGCTTGTTGCCGAGACGCCCGAGCAGGAGCGTCTCGGTGTCGCCGTCGACGGTCTTGAACTCGAGTCGCATGTCGGGCGGGTCGAGGTGGTAGCGAACCAGATCGCGGGGCTCATCCTCCACGAAGCTCGCCACGCGCAGGCGCGCCGCCCCCACGACGACGATGCCGACGTCCAGCGGACTCAGGAGCGCGCGCTTCGGCTGCACGCCGAACCAGCGGAAGCCGTCGAGGTAGGCCACCAGCTCCGTGTCGATCGGCTCGCCGCCGAGCTCCATCAGCAGCTTCCCGGAGCGGGTGATCTCGACGACGCTGCGCGGATCGATCGTCAGCACGCGACGCGCGCGAAAGCTCTCGAGCTCCTGGTTCAGCGTCGAGTAGAGCCGCACGAGCGAGCGGTAGTACTCGTCGTCCTGGCGTACGTTGACGCGCATGCGGTCGGCGTCCGGGGCGCCGACCTCGACGACCGTGTTCCGCGAGCTCCCGTCCTCGAGGCGCTCCTCCACGGACAGCACGACGCGCGGTGGGTCGAAGCCGAGCTCCGTCGCTCCCCACTCCGCCTCGGGCGTGCGCACGACCTGCGCGCCGGCCACGTCCTCGAGCAGGAGCTTCACGACCTCCGGCGCTGCCGGATAGGCGATCGGATCGGTCAGGTACCAGGTGCCGACCGCGTCGCGTTCGAGGCGCAGGTTGTAGGCACGCTCGATGTTGTCGACGCGCAGCGCCACGATACGTTCGGTCTCGACGCCTTCGAACAGACGGCGCGTGAGATCGAGCGCCCCCTGCTCGCGATCCTGCTGCCAGAAGATCACCCCGCCGAGCAGGCCGAGGACGAGGAGCAGGACGAGCGTCGTCTTGGGGTTCATGGTGTCGCTGGCGCTAGCGCTTGCGACGCCAGGCGGCGAACGCGGCGAGGGCCAGGCAGCCGAGCGGCAGGAGGCCGAGGCAGATCACGTTCAGGTAGAAGAGCGACTGGTCCTGCCCGATGTCCAGACGCCGCTGGTCGAGCTGGCGCGGCGTGACCGAGACGCGGAACTCGCGATTCGCGGCCCAGTTGAAGCCGTTGAGCAGGAGGTCGCGGTTCGTGTCGAAGAGCCCGTCGGCGAAGGCCTCGGGCGACCCGAGAGCGAGCACGCGGCACTCGCGCACGAGCGAGTTCGTGCCGAGCGGGATCGGCCCGACCTCGTCGGGTGGAAACACCGACGCCATCGCGAGCGTGAACGGACCCTCGCGTTCGCGGGCCTGGTCCCAGGCCCAGTTGTGAGTGCCCTCCGCGTCGGGGAACTCGAGCCAGGTGTACTCATCGGTGCGCAGGAGCTCGCGCACGACGCCGCCCGTCGGAGGTGTCCCGCGCTCGAACGCGTGCGTGAAGGTCAGGCGCACGCGCCGATCGGCCTGCCGTAGGGGCTGCGTCACGGGGTGCTTGGGTTGCATCCCGGCCGCGCGCACGAGCACCTGCGCGGACTCCGGGTTGCCGTAGACCGGCATACCCGCGGCGTTGATCACGGGTCGGCAGACGAAGCCCGGCTGGGTCACGATGCCAAGCTTCGCGAGCATGCCCTCGAGCGAGGTCGGGCCGCCGGTCGGAAACAGGCTCGGCGCGGCGATCAGGCTCCCGCCGCGGCGCACGAAGTCCGCGATCCAGCCGGTCGCCTGCTCGCTGAGCGGCTCCTCCGGACCGACCATGGCGAGCACGGCCGTCCCATCCGGCACGGCGCCATCCTCGCTCGGGTCCCAGGTCTCGACCCGAAAGCCATCCTCGACCAGCGCGCTGTGCAGCCGCCCGAGGTTGCCGTCACCCTCTTCGAACAGCGCGCGCTCGCCGTGCCCGGCCGAGAAGACGGCGAGCGGGCGCTGGCCCTGCGTCACGCGCAAGAGCCCCTTGACGAGGCTCTCCTGTCCTTCGAACTCGATCAGGCTCGGCGGGCGGAACTGACCGCGCTGGGGCGACGGGTTGCCGAGGTCGATCTCCGCCACGTCGCCGAGCAGCGCGACCTGCACGCGACGGTCGCCGTTCGAGACGACGAACACGTTGAAGTCGCTGACGGCCAGCGCGCGCATCTCCTCGAGCAGCTCCGCGCCGCCGAGGCCAGGAGGTGCGTACGGATGGTTCGTCAGCTCGATCTTGTCCGGCGCGTACTCCTCGGCCAGGACGAGGAGCTCGAACATGCGCCCCTGGACCTCGCCGACGACCTGATCGAGCGGCGGCGACTGCGGCCGGAAGAACACGTCGATCTGCACGGTGTCCGGCAGGCCGTCGATGACGTTGCGCGCGTTCTCGTCGAGCGTGTTCTCCCCGTGGACGGTGAGGTCGATGCGCTGGCGCAGGCCCGGACGTCCTGCGAGCCAGACCGCCCCCGCCGCGATGGCGCAGGCCAGCACGACGTTCAGCAGCACCGTGGTGAAGATCTTCGCGCGCCGCAACGCGCCGCTGTTCATCTCCATCGCTTGGCCTCCACCGCGCGGCTCGCGAGGAACAGGAACAAGAGCGTGCTGGCGAGGAAGAACACGAGGACCTTCGTGTCGAGCACGCCGACGAGGAACGAGCGGTGGAAGTGCGACATCACGTCGACCGCTGCGACCTCCTCGGTCAGCCACGGCCACTCGACCATGCCGACCAGGTTCGGCAGCAAGAGAATCAGCAGGCTACCGACCATCGCGCCGAAGGCCGCCAGGATCGGCGTCGAGGTCACGGAGCTCGCGAACAGGCCGATCGAGCAAAAGAGCCCGCTGACCAGCACCGCGCCGAGGTAACCGCCGAGCACCGGCGGCCAGTCCGGCGGCGATCCGAGCCCGGTCAGCGCGCCCGCGTAGATCAGGTTCGAGGTCCAGAAGAGGCCCATGAAGCTGAGCGCGGCGAGGAACTTGCCGAGGACCACCGCGTTGTCGGACACCGGCGAGGTGAGCAGGAACTCGAGCAGCCCGTTCTTCGACTCCTCGCTGATCATGCGCATCGTCAGGAGCGGCGGAAGGAAGATCATCACCGCCCAGTAGGTGATGCCCTGCCCGCCGACGAAGCGCGTCGCGGCGACGATGTCGCGGCCCCGCTCCTTGAGCATGGTCACCAAGAGCCAGCCGGAGAGCGTCAGCGCGATCGTGAGCAGGATCCACGCGAGCGGCGCGACGAACAGGCCGGCCAGCTCGCGCCGGTAGATCGTGAGCGCGCCCTTCACGCCGAGGCCTCCGCCGAAACGTCGCCCAGCTGCAGCGCGATGCGCGCGAAGAGCTCCTCCAGCGTCGCCTGCTTCCAGCTCAGCTCGCGCACGGCCCAGCCCTCGCGCTGCACGACCGCGCCGACCGCGTCGCGCAGGTCGCTGTCGCAGCGCAGGTCGAAGCCGCCCCCGGTCTCGGTGACGTCATCGACGCCGTCGAGCGCCGCGAGCTTGGCCGCCGCGCCCGGGGGCACCGCCGCGCTCAGCTCGAGCCGCACGTAGCTGGCGTGGCCGAGGGTGCGCACGAGCTCGTCATGGGTCCCGTCGGCCGCGAGCCGGCCCTCGTTCAGGATGATGACCCGCGGACAGACGGCCTCGATCTCGGGCAGGATGTGCGAGGAGACCAGCACCGTGCGCTCCGCGCCGAGGTCCTCGATCAGCTTGCGCACGCCGATGCGTTGCAGCGGGTCGAGCCCGCTGGTCGGCTCGTCTAGGATCAGCACCTCGGGGTCGGGCAGCAGCGCCGTCGCGAGCCCGACGCGCTGGCGCAGGCCGCGCGACAGGTGGCCGACGAGCTGCCGCCGCCGGTCGAGCACGCCGACGCGCTCGAGCACCTCCGGAATGCGCCGCTTGCGCTCCGCGCGCGCGAGCCCGTGCAGCCGCCCCTGGAACTCGAGCATCTCCTCCACCCGGTGTTCGGCGTAGAGCGGCACGGTCTCCGCGAGGTAGCCGATGTGGCGGCGCACCTCGAGCGAGTCGGTCAGCACGTCGTGCCCCGCGACCTTGGCGGAGCCGGACGTCGCGGGCAGGAAGCCGGCGAGGATTCGCAGCGTGGTGGTCTTGCCGGCGCCGTTCGGCCCGAGGAAGCCCACGACCTCGCCCTTCTCGATCTCGAAGGAGAGGTCGTCCACGGCGACGACGGGCCCGAAGCGCCGGGAGAGGTGAGAGGCGGTGATCACGCGGGGGAGGGTAACGGTGCGGCTCGCGGTGGACAACGAACGCGCGTCGTCCGGGGAGGATGCGTCGTCCGGGGAGAATGAGGAACGCAAACGTCGTGCCCGCGATCGGGTTCAGCCCTCTGCCCCTCCCTTCGGGTCCTTCACGAGCGAATCCTCGGAGAGCCTGCGTGCGATTCGGCTCTTCGAGTGAGCCTGGACGCTCGGCGCGCGTTCCCGGCGACGAATTTCGGACGGTCCGCTCCAAGAAGCGCGCCCCGCGTTCGTCTCTGCAGCGACCTTGAAACTCACCCGAACGACGTCATGAAGCCTCGACACGACTCCACCTCGCGCCGCGAGCTCCTGCGCTGGAGCGTCGCGGGCGCCGCAGGCCTCGGCCTGGCCAGCTGGCTCACCGGCTGCTTCGACCCCGCCGCTCCCGAGGGCGCCCGGACCGCGGACGCGGAAGGCGCGAGACCCGCGGCGCGACGGCTGCTGGTGCTCGTCGTCCCCGAGGACGACGAGCTCAAGTACGGACGCGGCCAGGAGTGGGGCGCGCTGCTCCTGCACGGGTCCCGCGACGTGCGGGCGGAGCTCGCCACGTGCGAGCTGCTCTGCGCCACGCTCGACGAGCTGCGCGAGCGCCGCCCCGAGCTCGTGGGGCTGCCCGCGGGCGAGTGCTGCGCCGTGCTGGTCGAACCGGGCGCGACGCG
>CAYGST010000409.1:0-4894 GCA_964352415.1 uncultured Planctomycetaceae bacterium
GTTGTCTACATATTCATTGTCGTCGATCCAGCTGCGTTTTGGCCCCGCTTTCTTCCCGGCGGGCGGGGGGGGGGGGGGCGGGGGGGGCGGGGGCGGCGGGGGGGATTGGGGCGGCGCGCTGGGGGGGAGACGGGGCCGGTTGAGAAGGCGCGGCGGGTGAGACGCGCGAGCGGCGCGACTCTTCCCCCCGGGCGGCCGGATCTGGGGCGCAGCATACGGCAGCTCGCGAGCGGCTCCAAGTCCGTGCCAGCTGCGGAGTTCCGGAGCGCGAAGCGGGCCCGGCCGCCACCGGAGAGCCGCTCCGATCGCAGCCGGCGGTGAAGCAGCTAGGTCCGGATCCCGTCGAACAGCACGACGCCGACGCTGCCGAACAGCAGCACGGGCAGCCAGCTCGCCAGAAGGGGATCGAGCGCCCCCTGGACGCCGAGGTTGCGGCAGACGAAGTCCGCGGCGAAGAAGAACAGGCACAGGAGCAGGCCCTTGAACACGCCTTCGAGACCGCGCCCGCGGTCGTGGCGGAACATCAGCGGGAGGCCGACGAGCAGCAGCACCAGGTTCGCCAGCGGGAACGTCAGGTGGTACTGCATCAGAGTCTGGTAGACGACGTTGTCCGGATCGCGCCGCGCCAGCTCCATCGCCTCGACGAAGGAGAGCTCGAGCGGGTTGCGCCGCGCGCGTTGGTAGGTCAACGCTTGCCCCGGCGAGAACTCGAAGTCCGCCTGCGCGACCCAGTCGACGTTCGTGACGATCTTGCGCGACTCGGTCTCCTCGGTGCGCTTGCCGCCCTCGAGCGCGAGGCCCCACTCGCCGTTCCGCTCCGTGTACGTCGCGTGCTCTGCCTTGACGAACCACGGCCACTCGGCGCCCTCGCGCCGCACGAGCAGCATCCCGTCGCCCTCCGCCGGCTGGCCCTCGCTGCCCGGCCGGTACTCCATGAAGCGCAGGATGCTGCCCGACAGGTCGCGCATGCGCAGCATCTTGAACACGCGGTCCGTGCTCTGCTCCTCGAGCACGTAGTGCAGGGAGTCCCGCACGGGGAGGACCGTGTTCGTCGAGGCCTCGCGCAGCACGACCATCCCGGACATCGCCACGAAACCCCCGAGGAAGATCGGCAGCAGCAGGCGCCGCCCGCTGACGCCCGCGGCCAGGACCGCCCCCACCTCGTTGGAGCTCAGCATGCGCGTCAACGTGAACAGCCCCGCGATCAGCGTGATGAACGGCGCCGCCTGCAGGAACAGGATCGGCGTATTGAAGAGGTAGTAGAGGACGATGGTCGTCGAGGACGCGCTCGAGCCGTCGGGCCAGGGCTCCAGGTAGTCGTCGAGGTTCGAGGCCATGTCCATGATGACGAACAGGCCCATCACCACGAACAGCGCCGTCACGTAGCTCGACGCGAAGGTCCACCCGACGTAGCGGTCGAGCCGTCCTCCGAGGGCGGTCCGTCGCCGGTGGATCTTGATCTTGCGCTCCCCCATCCTCAGCTCACTCCCGGAACGCCCGATGCGTCATCCAGAGGCCGATGATCGAGAAGAGGATGAGCGGGACCCAGGCCCCGACCCAGGGCTCGAGCACGCCCTCCCGGGCGAGCTGCTTCCCGAGCCGCAGCGACGCGATCCAGTAGACCATCGCGTAGCCCACGGCCACGGCGAGCGCTGTGAGCTGCGTGCCCTTGCGCAGGAGCAGCCCCGTCGAGACGCCGACGAGCACGAACATCAGGCAGGTCGCCGCGTTGCTCCAGTTCTCGTGCCACGCGAAGGCGAGGCGCGCCTCAGTCTTGTCCCAGTTCGTGTACAGCGTCGAGGACGGCGGTCGCCCGAGGGCGATCAGGAGCGGCGGGATGGCCCAGCGCTCGGTCTCCAGGCGCTGCAGCGCCTCGGTCAGCTGCGGCGCGGTCAGGTAGCGCGCATTGCGGAAGTCATGGCGCTTCTTGTCCCCCGTCAGCTCATCGATGCTGACGGAGACCGCCGTGTACTCGATGATCTCCGCCACGACGTCCGCGGTCGCGCCGCGGGCGTTGTAGAGCTTCGCGACCATGTTCGTGTCGTCGAAGTCGAACCGAACCGCTTCCGCGAAGAAGCTCTGCGCCTCCTTGCCGTCCCGCGACGGGAACTCGATGAAGCAGTCGTAGAAGGTCTGAAAATCCTCGGTGTCCCGGTAGGTCGAGATCAGCTGGAAGCCGCCGATGTCGATGTCGGTCTTCCCGCGCGAGAGGTTGCGCAGCACCTGCTTCAGCTCGTCGAGCTGCAGCGTCTTGTTGCGCAGCTTGATCCGCGGCAGGAGCTCGGCGTTGAGCCCGTAGACCGCCCCGCCGGCGAGGCTCGCGACCAGCATCGCGGGCATCAGCATGCGGTACGGGTTCATCCCGGCCATGCGGATCGCCGTCCACTCGTTCTGCTGGACGAGCCGCCCGTAGGTCGACACGAGCGAGAGCAGCAGCGCGACGGGCAGCACGTAGGGCACGAAGACGGCCACCATCAAGGGCACGAGCTTCAGCACCGAGAGCATCCCGGCCCCGCCGAGCTTGTGCACCGCCCCCACGGCGATGCCGGGCATCGCGATGAAGACCATGGCCGCTGCGCTCAGCAGGAAGCCGGTCAGGAGCTGGACGAGAACGTAGCGCTTGAGCTTCATCGTGGGGCGCGTCAGTAGAGTCGAGCCCCCGCGCGATTACAAAGGCGATCCCGCCCGCATCGCGGCCCCGCGTCACGAGCCGCCATCGCCGACGCACCACCGGGATCACCCCGTTGGCAGCGGGTGATCGTCGGCTCTGCCCCGACGAGGGCACACGCTGCATCCCCGAGCCTCCGTTCCGAATCGAGGGCGATGCGCCCACGCCGTCAGGCTACTTTGGGGGGACGATGACGACCGGCAGCTCCACCCGCTGGCTCAAGCGCGGCCTGCACCGCTCCGTCGCGCTCCGCCCGGGGCCCGACGGCGCGCCTGAGGTCGTCAAGCACTACCGCTCGCGCGGCTGGCTGCGGCGCCTCGGTGATCGCAGGCGCGCCGAGCGCGAACTGCGGCTCCTGCGCGAACTGCACGCCGCCGGACTGCGCGTGCCGCGACCGCGCGGCGCGTCGCGCGTCGATAGCGGCTGGGAACTCGCCACGGATTGCATCGAGGAGGCGCGCAGCCTGGCCGAGCTCCTGCGCGCCCCCGTCGACCTCCCGGCCTCCCCCGAGCTCCTCGCGCGTCGCCTGGGAACGCTAGTCGGTCACGCCCACGCTCTCGGACTGGTGCACGGCGACCTGCACGCCGGCAACCTGCTGCTCGACGCCGGCGGCGACGCCTGGCTCGTCGACGTCGCCGACGCGCGGATCGGCGGGCCCCTCACCGACGCGACGCTCGAACGCGACCTCATCGGCCTCGCCGCCGACGCGCTCGAGTTCACGACCCTGCGTCAGCGGCAGCGCTTCCTCGTCGCCTGGCGCCGGCGCCTCGGAGTCGAGCGAAGCACGCGGCTGCGAAGCGCGGACCGACTTGCCGGCCTCGAGTCGCGCGCCCGCGACCATCGGCGGGAGGTCCTGCTGGAGCACGCCGATCGCTGGACGCGCGCCAGCGGCCTGTGTGAGGAACGAGACGTGAGCGGCGGGGGCGCGCTCGTCGCGCGCTGCGGCGCCCAGGGCCTCGTGGGAGATCCCGCGGCGCTGGAGCGGCTCGTCGCGCTGGCCTCGGCGGCCGAGTCGAGCGTGCGACTCGCCGACGTCCACCTGACGCTCGATCGCGAGCCGGCCGCGGCCGCGCGCTGGACGACCCTTGGCCGCGCGTGGCAGCACGGCCTGCCGACCCTGACGCCGCTCGCGCTCCTGCGACTGACGCGCGGCGACGTCGCGGCGTACGTCACGCCTCCGGGGACCGAGGCGGCCCCGGGGGCAGCGGCGCCCGGCGTCGCCCGCCTGAACGCGGCGCTGCGCGAGCGCGGCTTCCGCGCGGAGAGCACCGGGCTGTGGCGCGAGCCGGACGGCTCCACGCGCCTCGGTCCCGGCTGCGCGCTGCGCGTGGAGGGCGGCCATGGCTGAGCCCCTGCGCCGGCGCCTGCGCGCCAGGTTCCTCGAGGCCGCGAGCCAGTCCTCGCGCTTCGTCCCGCGGCCCGTCGCGCTCGGCGGGCTGAGCGGGCTCTCGTGGCTCTCACGCTTCTCCTCCCTCGAGGTGCGCACCCTCGCGAACCTGCGCACGGCCTACGGGGACGAGCTCGACGACAACGCACGGCGCAAGATCGCGTCGGGCGTGCGGCGACACACGGCGCGCCTCGCCTACGAGTGGCTGACGCTCGCCGCGCTCCCCGGCCTCGACGCCGTGCACGGCTGGCTCGAGGCCAACGTCGACGTGGACGAGTCGGTGGCGCACCTCGACGCGGTGCTCGCGAAGGGGCGCGGCGCGCTCGTCGTCACCGGCCACCTCGGCAACTGGGAGCTGCTCGCCGCCTCGATGCGACGGCTCGGCCACGAGGGCGCGGTCGTCGGTCTGGAGAAGCGCCGGGACCCGACGGCGCAGTGGTTCCTCGACCTGCGCAGGAACTACGACGTCGAGACGATCCCACAGCACTCCCACCCGCGCGAGCTCGTGCGCGTGCTCGAGGAGAACCACGTCCTCGGCCTGCTGTGCGACCTGGAGGTGCGCCGGCTGGCCGGCGAATTCCTGCCGTTCTTCGGCACGCCCGCGCTGACGATGACGGCCCCGGCGGCGCTCGCGCGCGCGCGCCGCGTCCCGCTGCTCCCCGCGCGCTGCGTCCTCCCCCGCGAGGGCGCGCCGGAGTACCGCCTGAGCTTCGAGGAGCCGCTGGAGTTCGACTTCCGGCTGCCTCGCAAGGAGGCGACGCGCGAGCTGATGACGCGCGTCAACGCCGTCTTCGAGCGCTGGATCCGCGAGAGCCCCGAGCAGTGGGCCTGGCACCAGC
>CAYGST010000410.1:0-4865 GCA_964352415.1 uncultured Planctomycetaceae bacterium
CCCCTCGACAACACCCACGCGACCCTCGAGTGCTCCGCCTGCCACAAGCCCGTGCTCGTCGGGGTCGGCGCTGCGCTCGTGGCAGGTCTCGCAGCGACTGGCCGCGTGCGCGCCACGCATCGGGAAGCCCGTGAAGCTCTCGTGGGCGAAGCCATCCTCCGGGAGCTCGCTGAACTCGCCGGTCGTGTGGCAGGTCGCACATTCGCCACCCTCTGTGCGTTGGAGCTGCTTCTGCAGGGAGCCGAAGAAGCCCTCGTGGGCGTCGCTGTGACAGTCCTCGCAGCGGTCCGGCGTCCCGAAGAAGCGCCGCGTCTCGCTCGAGCCGAAGGCCTCGTGGCACTCCGCGCAGTCGAGCTCGGCGTGGGCGCCGTCGATCGTGATCGCGGCCATCGAGTGCATCTCGCGCGAGAAGGCGTGCGGCTCGAAGTGCGTCGAGGCGTGGCAGGTCACGCAGCGTCCGTTCGAGAAGCCGTCGGTTTCGAACTGCGCGCCGTGCGGCGTCTCGTGGCAGGCCGCGCAGTCATCGGCGTCGCGCCCGGGGAAGCGCTCGCGGAAGTTGGGCGTCTCGTTCGTGTGGCAGTCGGCGCACTCGACCTCCTCGTGCGGCGCGCCAGCGATGCCGAAGCCCGAGAAGGCGTGCTGGTCGCTCGTCATGCCGACGTCGTCGCCCAGGAACGCGTGCACCTCGGGGTCGTGGCAGAGGGCGCAGCTGGAGTCCTCGGGCAGCTCGGAGGCGCGCGCGTTGCCGAGCAGGAACGTCAGGCGGTGCGGCGAGTCGTGGCAGGCGGCGCACTCGCGCTGTCCGGGGGGCGCGAGGCCGGCCATGTGGCTCTCGAGCGAGCGCTCGCTGTCCGCCTGGTGACAGTCGCGGCACTCCGCCTCGCCGTGGCTGCCGAAGCGCGGCCAGAACTCCGCGTGGCGCTCGAACTCGTGCTCCTCGAAGCTCGTCTGAACGTGGCAGTTCGCGCAGGCCTGGCGCATCGCACCCTCGTGCGAGTCCTCGTGGCAGGTCGCGCAGTTGCGATCGAGCCCGATGTAGCGCGTCTCGCCCTCGGGGATCATCGCGAGCTCCGCGTTCTCGTGGCACTTCGTGCAGTCGAGCTCGAGGTGCTCGCCGGTCATGTCCCAGCCGATCATTCCGTGATCGAACTCCTCGAAGTCGGCCACGCCGGCCATCACGAAGCTCTGGCGGTTGACCATCGAGAAGGTCTCGCCGTGGTGCTCGCTGTGACAGGTCGAGCAGCGATCGGCCTCGACGTCCGCGAGGCGTCCGTGCAGCCCGAAGTTGCGCTCGAGGTGGTCGGCGATCGTCTCGTGGCACTCGAGGCAGGCGTCGCCCATGCTCTCGAACCAGTTGCCGTGGCACTGCGAGCAGCTCTCGCCCTGGGCGATGTCGTCGATCTGGCCGTGCACGCGGGTCACCTTGCCGGGCGACGAGCGCCCGAGGTCCACGACGGCGACGGTCAGCACGCCGATCAGCGAGCCGAGCACGATCATCAGGTGGGGGATCCGGGGCCGATTCACTTGCCGCCTCCGAAGTAGTTGCCGTAGATCAGCGCGTGCGCGACGTGCAGCGCGACGAGCGCGACCATCAGGACGGCGCCCCAGCGGTGCAGGTAACGCCACGTGCCGGCGACGGCGCGCAGGTCCTCGTAGTGCGCGGCAGCGACCGCGTTGTCGTGCGCGCGGCGCACGAGCTTCAGCGTCTCTTCGATCTCGGCGCGCTCGACCTGCTCGCGCATGCCGGCCAGCTCGATCCTGGAGAGCGCGCGCCGCAGCGCGCGGCGGTCACCGAGCAGCGCCATCATCCGCCCGAGGAACGAGCTGTTCCATTGCTTGGCCTTGATCAGCTGCAGCACCTCGGCGCGCGCGGCCTCGCCGAACGCCTGCTGGCTGCCGCCCCACTCCTTCGGGAGCTCGTGGGCGCGCTCGCGGATCTCGTCGATGGCGAGCTCGCGGCCGTTGGCGGCGCGCGGCACGTAGGCGTAGAAGTAGCGACCGATGGCCCCGGTCACGAGCAGGCCGGCGAGCATCCACAGCGAGTGCCCCCCGACCGTGTCGCGCGGCTGCATCGCGGCGTGCAGCAGGGCGAACAGCACCGCGGCGATGCCGGTGGCGACGTGGACGGTCATCCAGCGCTCCAGCGAGCCGAAGCTGACCTTGATGCGCGGCGAACGCCGCAGCAGGTAGGCGAGGTTGACGCCGACGAGCCCGAGCGCGCCGATCCCGAACGCGAGGCCCATGCCGTCGCCGGGCCGCAGCATCAGGTGCTTCGGGTGCGTGGGGCGCTGGTCCAGCGGCAGCCCGTAGTAGTCGAGGTTCCAGAGCGCGAAGACGAGCACGGCGAAGGCGCACACGGCCGCCGCGCGCAGCGCCTGCTTCAAGCCGGTTCCCTGCTCCTCGATCACCCTCGGGGGCGGGCGGTGTGACGGATCGAACGAGACCCCGGCGTTCTCGAGCATCGCGAGGGGCGGCACGCCGCCGATCATCACGAAGACCTCGTCGTTCGCGATCGAGCAGCGCTCCTGCGGGCCCTCTTCGAGGCGCAGGTCGACGCGGTCGGCGTGGATCGCCTCGACCTCGCTGCGCATCAGCAGCGTCAGCTCGCCGCTGCGCGCGGCCTCACTGATCTTCTGTGCGTTGCGCGACTTCAAGCGGAAGAACGCCTCCTTGCGGTAGGAGAGCGTGACCTCGTTGCCTGGCTGCGTCGCGAGTCCGAGCGCGGTCTCGATGGCCGAATCCCCGCCGCCGACGACGAGGATCTTGCGCGACTCGAAGGACGCGGCGTCGATCAGCGAGTGCGCGACCTTCGGCAGCTCCTCGCCGGGCACGTCCAGCTTGCGCGGCGTTCCGCGGCGGCCGATCGCGAGGCACACGTGGCGCGCCTTGAAGGTGCGTCCGCCCGCGTAGACGGTGTACAGCCCGTCGCCTGAGCGCTCGACGCCCTCGAAGGTCAGCCCGCCGCGCAGCGGCAGCTGGTGCTCTGCGGCGATGCCGAGCCAGAGCTCCATCAGCTCCTCCTTCGAGAAGGTGGACTGCTTGATGCGGCCGTGCAGCGGCAGATCGACCGGCTGCGTCAGCACGAGCTTGCGGCGCGGGTACTTCGCGACCGTGCCGCCCCAGGTCGTCTCCTGATCGATGACGGTGAAGCGCAGACCCTGCTGCTTCGCCTCGAGCGCGCAGGCGAGGCCAGCGGGTCCGGCGCCGACGACGACGAGATCGAGGACCTGCTCGGCGGGGGGCAGCCCGGCCTCGCGCGTCCGCTGTCCGATCTCGGCGGCGACGGCGGCGCCGTGCTCGACGGCGGTCTTGATCAGCGCCTGGGCCGTCACCTCGCCGGCGAGGAACAGCCCGGGCGATCCGACGGCCTCGAGCCGGTCGTCGAGCGCGGGGATGTCGCGGCGGTTCTCGACGTTGGTCAGCGTGACGGTCACGGCCCCGACGGGGCACTCGCGTTCACAGGCGGCGATGCCCATGCAGCGCGCGCCGTTCACGATCATGGCCTGGCCGTGCACGATCTCGAGCACGCCGTCCTCGGGGCACACGGCGACGCAGGTCGCGCAGCCCATGCAGCGCGTCAGGTCCACGACCGGATGCTGGAGCTGCGCCTCGCGGCTGCCTTGCCGCGCTGCGAGGTCTCGCTCCTCGATCACCTGCTCCATCGACCCCAGCTCCGCGCGGCGAAGCCACGCGATTGCCGAGAGGAAGCCCAGGACGAGTGCGAGCCCGATGAGGATCGTCCAGCTCATGACCAAGCGGAGACTGCGCCGCGGCGTAGCCTCCTGCGTCTCGGCGCTCCAGCGCCCACAGGGACCGATGTGATGCGTGCTCCAGCGCACGCTGCGCCCGGAGATCGACTCTCCTCCATGCATCGGCGGGCCCCGCCGGAGCTCTTGAGGTCAAGTCGCTCCGGCGGGGCCCGCCCTGGGTCGCGGCGCGGGGCCGCGTGCTGGTCTCAGACCTGCTGCTTGGCGCGCGAGCTGACCTGACCGCGCAGGGCCGCCTTGTGGACGTACTCCTGGCAGGCCTCGGTGCAGGCGTCGAGCGACTTCTTGAGCTTGTTGGAGCCCTGGATGAGCGTGCGCAGCTCCTTCTCGATCACGGCCACCGACTCGCTGTTGAAGTCGTTGCCGAGGTAGAGCGCGTGGTCGCGCAGCGAGGCGTTGAACGCCTCGTACTGCTCGAGGGCCGGCCCGACCGTCGTGCTGACGGCTTCGTAGCGGTCGCGCATGTCCTGCATGCGCTTGGCGCTGTGCTCGCGCATGCTGTCGGAGGAGAACGCTTCGAGGTCGTCCTGCCACTGCAGGAACATGCGCTCGGCGCTCTTCTGCATCGGCGTGAAGTCCTTGCGCAGGTCCTTCGCCTGCTTCTCGGACAGCTCGATGGCGGCGAGGAACTCGCCGAAGGCGAGCGCCGGGTCGCCCTTGAACTCGGGGCCGACCATGCTGATCAGCGTCGTCATCGACGCCGTCACGTTCTGTCCGGCGAGCTCGCAGTCCACGTGGACGCGCTCGACGCGGCTGAGCAGTTCATCGACCTGCACGAACCCGGCGTCGTCGCTGCTGGACGAGCCGAAGAGGTTCTTGACGCCCGCGCAGGAGGGGGCGAGCAGGGTGAGCGGGAGGAGTAGGGAAAGCGAGCGGAGTGCGGAACCTTTGATCACAGCTGTAGATCTCCAATGGCCCAGTTCGGGCGCAGACGACACGGGTAAGCCTCGTCGCTCCACTTCGGCCTCCGGCTCTCCCGGCTTGAGGTTTCCCTTCCGAAAGCGCGGAGGAACCCCGCGCTCCGAAGCCTTCCGGCGCTCCGACCTAAACAGGATGGGTGGACCGGCGAGTCCTGAAGGACGCGGGTTACGTTGCGGC
>CAYGST010000411.1:0-4860 GCA_964352415.1 uncultured Planctomycetaceae bacterium
GTTCTGGGGCGGCTCGACGGACTTCGGCGAGCGCGCCAAGCGCGCGCTCGTGGGACCGAGCGTGCAGGGCTCGGAGCAGGACACCTTCGACGCCGTGATCGCGCCCCTGCGCGCGGACTTCCTGAAGCGCGGCGACGACGATGACGTCGCCGCCTGGATGAGCTACGTCGATCTGCGCTTCCGCCTGCCGCAGCTGATGCTGCCGCGCGTGGACAAGATGGGCATGGCCGCGTCGGTCGAGGGCCGCGTGCCGTTCCTCGACCATCGCGTGATCGAGTTCGTCCTCGGGCTGCCAGCCGCGTGGCGAGGAGGTTCGGGGAGCGAACCGAAGGCGCTCTTCAAGTCGATCGCCGAGCGCGAACTGCCGCGCGCCTTCGTGCGCCGCGAGAAGCGCGGCTTCCAGGCGCCGGTGAAGGAGTGGAAGCGGGGCGCCCTCGGCCAGCGCTACCTGCCCGCGCTGCGGACCTTCGCCGAGCGGACGGGCTTGTTCGCCACGGACGCCGTCGACGCGCTGACGCGCGCTTCGAACGACCGGCTCTACTTCAGCCTGACGAACTTCATGCTGTGGCACCTGCTCTACGTCGAGGACGTCCTCGACGGGGCCTTGCCCGAGGTGCAGGGCGTCCTCGACGCGTCGCGGACGCGGGAGCGCAAGGTCGCATGAGCGCCCTCACCGTCCCCACCGCGCCCGCGATCGACGTCGAGCGCCCGCTCTTCGTCTGCGGCGTCGGCCGCTCCGGGACGAGCCTCCTGCAGAGCCTGCTCAACGCGCACTCGCAGCTCGCCTTCCCGCCGGAGACGCACTTCTTCCGGCGCCACGTGATCGGGCGCGGCGCGGCCACGTGGCGGGCGTCCACGCTCGACGAGCGTCGTTCGCGACTCGCGCTGGACCTCGACCTGGCCCGCGCCGGCGCACTCGTCGAGGAGCTCGCGGCGCACGCCGAGCCTGGGCAGGCGTTCCGCGCGCTGCTGAGCTCCGTCGCCGCCAGCGAGGGCAAGCCGCGCGTGGGCGACAAGGATCCGCGCAACATCGACGTGCTGCCGCAGCTCGCCCAGGAATTCCCCGCCGCCGTCCTCCTGCACATCGTGCGCGACCCGCGCGACGTGCTCGCCTCGCGCATGCAGGCCGCCTGGTCCGCGCAGCGTCCGTGGTGGATCCACCCGCTCCTCTACGCCGCGCAGCTGCGGCGCGGAAGTGACGAAGGCCGGCGCGCGTTCGGCGCGCGCTACCTCGAGGTCCACTACGAGGCGCTGCTCGCCGCGCCGGAAGCCGAGCTGCGCCGCATCTGCGATCACGCGCAGCTCCCGTTCGAGCCCTCGATGCTCGAGTTCGCCGCCTCCGCGCGACGCCTCGTCGCCCCCGACGAGCACGCCTGGAAGAAGGAGACCCTCGGGCCGCTACTCACCGGCAACGCCGGGAAGTGGTCCGCGAGCCTCACTCCCTTCCAGGTCGCCTACTGCGAGTCGGCTTCGTCGATCGCCTTCGAGCGCTTCGGCTACGAGCGCGCCGATGGGAGCTCGGCGCTGCTCGACGCCGCGACCTCCCTCCTCCGCTACAGCCTGCGCGCGGCCTACGACCGGCGCGCGCGACGGGAAACGACACGATGACGCAGCCCTGGATCCACGAACACCCCGCCTGCCTCGCGGAGGGCCTCGCGCCGCGCGTCGGCGACCACTTGCGAGTCCTCCACGTCGACGGAACGGAAGTCTGGGCCGGGCGCGGACTGACGCTGCTGCACTCGGCCGATGGCGGAGCCAGCTTCCAGGAGCGTGGCCGCGTCCCCGGCCGGCTCGCGCAGCGCCTGCTGTCCCGGAACGAGCTGACGACGCGCCTGTTCCGCACCGGGTTCCACGCCGTGGCGCCGCTGCCCGGCGGCGCGCTGGTCGCCGTGGTGCGCGGGGCCGTGCTGCACCTGCGAGCCGACGCCCAGGAGTTCGAGCTCGCGCACTCGATCCAGCGCGGCAAGCGCCCGCTCAACCTGTGCGTCCATCCCTCCGGGCGCGTCTACTTCGGCGAGTACTTCCGCAACCGCTTTCGCCGCGCTGTCCACCTGTACGGCAGCGACGACGGCCGCAGCTTCCACGTCGTCGGGACCTTCAAGCGTCGCAGCATCCGCCACGTGCACGCGATCCACTGGGATCCGCATCGCGCGGGGATGTGGGTGCTCACCGGCGACGACGGCGACGAGGCCGGTCTGTGGTTCACGCCCGACGAGTTCGTGACCCTCGAGCCCGTGCTGCGCGGAGCCCAGGCCGCGCGCGCGGTGACGCTGTTCGCCCGCGAGGACGGGCTGATCCTCCCCACCGATACGCCCTTCGAGCGCAACTACGTCCAGCACTTCGATCCGGAGACCGGAACCGTCGAGCGCCTCGCGGAGCTGCCGGGCAGCGTGTTCCACGGCACGCGCAGCCGCTCGCTGTACCTGCTCTCGACGGTGGTCGAGCGCAGCCCGATCAACACGGACCCGCGCCCCGCGCTGTTCGCGAGCCGCGACGGGGACGACTGGAAGCTCGTCGCGCGGCTCCGACGTGACTTCCCCCAGCTGGAGGCCCTGCCGCCGTTCCTGCAGTGGCCGACGCTGCTTCTGCCGACCGGATCGACCTCGACCGACACGATCTGGGCCTCGGGTCAAGCGCTCGCGCGCGCTCACGACCGCGCGTTGACCTGGTCCGACGAGGCCCTCGCCAGCGAGCTGTTCGACAAGGCGGAGCGCCACAGCGCCTGAACGTGAACACCGTGAACCTCGCCACCGCACAGCTCTACTTCCACACGCTCCGCAGCCTGCGCCCTGCGCAGGTGCTCGGACGCGTCTGGCGCAGCGTGCACAGCGTGCGACCCGACCTGGGGCCCGCGCCGGCGCGGCGCGAGCTGCGCGGCTGGCGTGCGCCCGCTGCGCGCGAGGCGAGCTGGCTGTCTCCCACGCGGCGCCGCTTCCTCGAGGTCGAGCGCGAGATCGCGACCGCTTCGGACTGGAACGCGCCCGACGCGACCAAGCTCTGGCTCTACAACCTGCACTACTTCGACGACCTGTGCGCCGAGGGAGCGGCGAGCCGAACGGAGTGGCAGCGCGCCGGCATCGCGCGCTGGATCGACGAGAACCCACCGGGCGCGGGCAACGGCTGGGAGGCCTATCCCCTCTCGCTGCGTGTCGTCAACTGGATCAAGTGGTCGCTCGCGGGGAACCCGCTCGGTGAAGCCGCGGAGCACAGCCTGGCGGTGCAGGTGCGCTACCTGCGCGCCAGCCTCGAGCACCACCTGCTCGGCAATCATCTCTTCGCGAACGCGAAGGCGCTGGTCTTCGCGGGGCTCTTCTTCGAGGGCTCGGAGGCCGAGGCGTGGCTCGCGAAGGGCCTGGCGCTCGTCGCGCGCGAGGTCGAGGAGCAGGTGCTGCTCGACGGCGGTCACTTCGAGCGCAGCCCGCTGTACCACTCGCTGTTCCTCGAGGACCTGCTCGACCTCCAGAACCTCGCCGCCGCGGGTCACGGTTCCCTGCGCGGACGCTGGAGCGGACAGCCGGCCCAGTGGCGCAGCACGGCGCGCCGCATGCGCCGCTGGCTGACGCTGATGACGCACCCGGACGGCGAGCTCTCGCTCTTCAACGACTGCGCATTCGGCGTGGCCCCGTCGCCGGACGCGCTGCACGGCTACGCACGCCGCATCGGCCTCGGGCCGACGCCACTGCCGCGCACCGGCGTTCAGCTCCTGCCCCACAGCGGCTACGCGCGCCTGGAGACCGAGGACGCGCTGGCCCTGCTCGACGTCGGCGAGATCGGGCCCAGCTACCTCCCCGGACACGCCCACGCCGACACGCTCGGCTTCGAGCTCTCGCTGTTCGGCGAGCGCGCGCTCGTCGACAGCGGCACGTCGCTCTACGAAACCTCCACCGAGCGGCTACGCCAACGTGGCACCGCCGCGCACAACACCGTCCTCGTCGACGGCGTCGACTCCTCCGAGGTCTGGTCGAGCTTCCGCGTCGCGCGCCGCGCCGATCCCCACGGGATCGAGGCCGTCGAGGACGGGGACGAGCTGACCGTGCGCGGCAGCCACGACGGCTACCTGCGGCTCCCGGGGCGCGTCGTGCACTCGCGCCGCTGGACGCTCGGTCCGAACGCGCTGGAGATCGAGGACCGCCTCGACGGCGCGTTCCAGTCTGCCGAGGCCGCTTTTCACGTGCACCCAGCGGTGCGCTGCGCGTCCGCCGAGCGCTTCGTGCTCGCCGGAGGCCAGCCCTTCAGCGCCACCTTCGCCGGCGGTGCGGCCTGCGCGGCGGCGTCGACCTGGCACCCTCGCTTCGGCCAGTCGGTTCCGAACACGCGCATCGCCGTCGCGCTGCAGGGGCGCCAGCTCCGGAGCACCTTCCGCTGGTAGCCATGCACATCCTCTTCCTGTCCGACAACTTCCCGCCGGAGACGAACGCGCCCGCGACGCGGCTCCACGAGCACGCACGCCGCTGGGTGCGCGCGGGCCACCGGGTCAGCGTCGTGACCGGCGCGCCGAACTTCCCGCGCGGGAGAGTCTTCGACGGCTACGAGAACCGCTGGCTGTCGCGCGAGACGATCGACGGGATCGAGGTCTACCGCGTCAAGACCTTCATCACCGCGAACTCCGGCTTCGCGCTGCGCACGCTCGACTTCCTCTCGTTCATGCTCATGGGCGTCTTCGGCGGGCTGCTCCCGCGCCGTCCCGACGTCGTCGTCGCGACGTCGCCCCAGTTCTTCGCCGCGGTCGGCGGCTGGCTGCTCAGCGTCCTGCGCCGCAAGCCGTTCGTGTTCGAGGTGCGCGACCTCTGGCCCGCGAGCATCGCCGCCGTCGGCGCGCTGCGAGAGAGCTTCCTCCTGCGGATGCTCGAGAAGGTCGAG
>CAYGST010000412.1:0-4857 GCA_964352415.1 uncultured Planctomycetaceae bacterium
ACGCCCGAGGGCGAAGCGACGTCGCCGCGCGCCTCCGGAGCGGCCTGCGCGCCCGAGGCCCGCTCCGCCCGCAGCGCCCGCCTCGAAGCCGCAGCGAGACTCCTCGGCGACGAGTCGAGCGAGGTGCGCGCCGCCCTGCTCGACGAGTTCCGCCGCGCGGGCAAGCCCGGCCGGCCCCTGCTCGAGTCGGCCACCCGCAGCGAGGATCCGAAGGCCCGCAGCCACTCCCGAGCGCTGCTCGACACCCTCGACCGCGACGCGGTGCTGCGCCGACTCCTGCGCTACGCCGCTCGCCCGGACATGGAGTTCGAGACGGCCTACTTCCTGCTCTCGCAGCTCGACCGGCCGAGCTTCGATGCGCGGCCCTACCGCGCCGCCCTCGACGCGATGGCCAGGCGCATCGAGCAGCGCACGGCGCACCTGCGCGACGACCTGCAGCGCGCCCAGGCGCTCGTGAAGTACCTCGGCAGCGAGCTCCGCTTCCGCGGCGACGTCGAGTCCTACACCCAGCCCGACAACCTCTTCCTGCACCGCGTGATCGAGCGCAAGCAGGGGCTGCCGCTCTCGCTCTGCGCCGTGTACAGCTTCGTCGCGAAGCGCTGCGGGCTGCTGACCGGAGTCGTCCCGCTGCCCGGCCACGTGATGCTCCGCCTCTACGGCAATCACCAGAACCTGATCGTCGATCCCTTCCACGGCGGCGAGTCGCGCAGCCAGGACGAGCTCATCGACTACCTGCGCGACCACGGCTTGCGTTTCAACCCCGTCTGGATGCACGACGCCGGGGCGCGCCAGCTGTTCCGGCGCCAGGTCGCCAACCTCCAGAACTCGTGGCGCTCGGTCGGACAACGCAGCCGCGCCCGCTCGCTCGCTCCCCTCCTGCGACTGCTCGGACGCTGACCTCGATGAGCGACGAAGAAGAAGTCCCGGACGCCTGGCCCCCGTCCGGCGCGTCCTTCCCCACGCAGACGGCGCCGCTGTTTCCGCTGCCGAAGGTGTTCCTGTACCCGCAGGTGGTCATGCCCCTGCACATCTTCGAGCCGCGCTACCGGCAAATGATCGACGACCTGCTCGATCGCCGTGGCTGGCTGGTGATCTCGCCGATCCGGTCGGGGCACGAGTCCGACCAGGCGGGCAACCCGCCGGTCTATCCGGTCGCCGGGCTCGGCGAGATCGTCAAGCACGACCGGCAGGCGGACGGCCGCTACATGATCCACCTCGCCGGCCTGAGTCGCGTGCACATCAAGGAGGTCGACAGCGAGCGCCTCTACCGCACGGTGCAGTTCGAGCCGGTGACCGAGGTTCAGCCCGAGAAGTCGGAGGAGCGCGCGCTGCGCACCGAGCTGTCCGAAGCGATCCTCGAGCGCAGCGACTCCTTCGTCACGCTCCCCGAGGACCTGCCCGTCGGGCCGCTCGCCGATCTCCTGCTCCAGAACCTCGACCTGCCGGTGGACACGATGTCCGAGGTCTACGCCGAGCCGGTCGTCTCGCGCCGCGCGCAATTCGTGTTGACCGAGCACCGGGCGCGCGGGTAGATCGCGCGGAGCGAGGACCGGACGCCGAAGGCCCGCGGAGTCCTGCCGGCGCGAACCACGTCCTGTACACAGCGCCCACGCCGCGACCGTGACCTCAGCCCCCAAGAACGAGCCCGCCGGCGGCCCGCCCCGGCGCTGGTGGGGCCTCGGGCTCTGGGGCCTGCTCGGCGCCGCCGCGTCCCTCGCCGCCGCCCTGACCGTCGCCGGCTTCCTCGACGGGTACGTCCCTGCGCTCTTCGTCGCCCCGCCCTTCCGCGTTCAGTTCGGCGTGTGCCTGGCCCTCGCCGCAGTCGTCTACGCCATCGGGCGCCGGCCGCGCGGCGCCGCTGCGTGTGCCGTGTTCGCCCTGGTGAACGTCGCGGTCGTCGCGCCGCTCTACGTCGCCCCGCAGCCGCTTCGGAACGAAGGGCCAGCAGTGCGCTGCCTCGTCGTGAACGTGCTCGCCTCGAACCGCCACCGCCAGCCGTTGCTGCGGCTGATCGAGCGCGAGCGCCCCGACGTCATCGCGCTCAGCGAGGTGACCCCCGCGCTGTGGGAGACCCTCGCTCCGCTGCGCGAATCGGAGTACCCGTACCACCGCAGCGAGACCCGTCGCTCTCCGTTCGGCATCGCGCTGCTCTCGCGCCTGCCGCTCGAGTACGCGCAGGTGCGCTTCATGGGAGCGCAGGCGCATCCCTGGATCCGGGCCCGGGTGACGACCCCCGGTGGCAGCTTCGAGGTCGTCGTCGCGCATCCCGCCGCGCCGCTGACCCGTGCGCATGCGCTCCTCAGCATCGCCGAGCTCGAGCAGATCGCCGCCGAGCTCGGCCCTCGCGACGGCCCCCGCGTCCTTCTCGGGGACCTGAACGCGACGCCCTGGTCGGCGCGCTTCCGCGCGCTGCTCGCGGCGACGGAACTGCGCGATTCGGCGCGCGGTTTCGGCGTCCAGGCGACGTTCCCCGTCAGGTACCCCCTGATGCGGATCCCCCTCGACCACGCGCTCGTCTCCGAGGAGGTCGAGGTGCTCGACCGACGCCTCGGCCCGAGGATCGGCGCGGATCACCTGCCGCTGATCGTCGACCTGCGACTGCCGCGCTGAGCCCGCGGCGAGGTCGCGGCACGGGCGCGGCACGGGCGCGCTGCGGCTGCTCGCCCTCGAGTCTTGCCGTACACTTCCCCCATGACCGAGCCCGAAGCGAACGACCCGAACGCGCCGCGGACGCGCACCGCCGCGCGCGGCCCGCGCCTCCTCCTCGCGACGCTGTTCGCGGCGCTACTCGCCCTGCTCGGGCTCGAGGCGGCGGCGCGCTGGCTGCCCGTCGAAGCGTTCTCCATGGAGACCCTCGATCCGGGGCGGAAGATCCAGAACCACCGCTTCCAGCCGCACCCCTACACCACCTTCACCCCGCGGCCCTCCTGGGACACGCCGCCGGAGCGCAAGCTCGTCGCGCACCACAACTCGATCGGCTTCCGGGGGCCGGAGACCACCTGGGAGAAGCCCGCCGGGCGCTTTCGGATCGTGTGCCTCGGCGGCTCGTCGACCTACGGCTACACGACGACGGGCGACGCCACGACCTACCCCGCGCGGCTGCAGGTGCACCTCGCCAGCGCGCGCCCCGACCTGGACGTCGAGGTGATCAACTGCGGCACACCCGGCTACACGAGCTTCGAGAGCCTCGGCATCCTGGGGACGCGCGCGAGCGCGCTCGAGCCCGACGTCGTCATCGTCTACCACGGCGTCAACGACGCGCACGCGTCGCTCTACCGCTCCAGCGCGAACCCGGACGCCCCGGCCCAGGTGGACAACACGCACTACCGCAGCCCGTGGCAGGTGAGCTCCAAGGGCTCGCTCGAGTCACTGTTCGAGTCGAGCCACGCGTTCCTCGTGCTGCGCCGCTATACGACGGACTACGCGGAACAGCAGACGCTGCTCAACGCCAGCCTGGTCGTCGACTACGACCCGGACCAGAAGAACCGCTTCGACAACCCGGAGCCTTCGCCGGTCGGGTTCGAGAACTTCGAGCGCAACCTCCGCTCGATCGTCGGCATCGCCGGGGTGCACGGCGCCAAGGTCGTGCTGGCCACGCAGGGTACGGACTACGACGACTTCAAGAAGGAGCCCGGCGGCTCGGGGCCGGCGCAGAAGGCAGCTTGCGCGCGTAATGGCGAGACCGTCCGGCGCGTTGCTCGGGCCCACGCTGGCGTGCACCTGGCGGACATCGCGCCGCGGATCGAGACCATCGCGACCGAGCGCAAGACCGGGGGGAAGGATGACGTGTTCACCTCGACGGTGCACTTCACCGACCACGGCGCGGATCTCCTGGCGCAGATGATGGCGCGGGAGCTGGCGGCCTCGGGCTTCCTGCCGGCCAGGCAGTAGCGGCGGCCTGCGGGCAGGGGACAGCAGTGGAGAGGTTGCCGGGGTCGCAGCCTTGACCTGACTGATCGAGTTCCGACTCCCCCCGCAAACCGCACACCGAGGACCCCGGCGCCAGGGTAACCCCGACGCCATCCCAGCCCGCTCTCTCAGTCCCGCAGCGTCGCAATCACCGGCGCGTGGTCACTCGGCTTTTCGCCAGCGCGCGCCTCCATGTCGACCTCCACCCCCGTACACGCTTCGAGCGCCGCATCACTCATCAAGAAGTGGTCGATCCGTAGCCCCCGGTCCCCACGCTCGAAGCCGCGCGACCGAAAGTCCCACCACGTGAAGTGCCCGGGACTCTCATCGAACTTGCGCAGCGCATCGGAGAGCCCGAGCCCCATGACCTGCGCCAGCGCATCCCGCTCCGGCTCCGAGCACAGGATCTTGCCCCGCCAGGCATCCGGGTCGTGAACGTCGCGATCGTCGAAGGTGATGTTGAAGTCCCCGGTCACGACCAGCTTCTCGGCCAGGCGCCCCCCCTTCGACGGGTAGTGCCCATCGATGAACTCGTGCAGCCGCTGGAGCCAGTCGAGCTTGTAGGCGTACTTGTCACTGCCGACCTCCTTGCCGTTGACCACGTAGAGGTTCAGCACCAGCACATCCCCGATCGTGGCCCCCAGAACGCGCCTGTCCGCGTCGGGCCCGTCATCCGGGAAACCCCGGACCTCCGCGTCCAGCCCCTGGCGCGAGAGGATCGCCACTCCGTTATAGGTCTTCTGCCCGAAGGTCAGGACGCTGTACCCGAGCTCCTCGATTTCGGCCCGGGGGAACTGCTCGTCCACGCACTTGGTCTCCTGCAGACAGACCACGTCCGGCCGGCACTCTGCCAGCCAGGGGAGGACGCGGGGCAGCCGCGCGCGGACGGAATTGACGTTCCAGGTGGCGATTCGCATCGAGGTCGGGAGAGAGAGGGCCTGCCGGGGT
>CAYGST010000413.1:0-4857 GCA_964352415.1 uncultured Planctomycetaceae bacterium
GCTGTGGCTCGCGGGTCGCACGACCCTTCGTCGGGGCGGTCGCCATAGAAGCGCTCGTTCGTCGTGCCATAGACGCGGAACTCGTCGAAGGCCTCGAGGCGCGCCGGGTTCGGCAGCTCGAAGAACTCGAGGTTCGCCTCCCCCGTCCAGTCCACCGTCAGCTTGAGCGACTCGCCGAGGTCGATGTCCCGGCGATTGACGTCCCCCTGCGCCTCGAAGCGGCCGACGCCGCCGGAGAACTCGGGCGGGCGGTTCTCCTCGGGCAGCGTACGCACCTCGATCGCGAAGGCCGGAACGCCGACGTGATACGTCTCCTTCTGATCGCTGAACGCGCGGCGCCGCACCTGGCCGAACTCGAGCCAGCTCTGCGGGAAGTCGAGCTGACCGGAGCGGGTCGCGACGAAGCTGCGCGAGATCTCGAGGATCCGGAAGGGCTTCTCGCGCACGTCGCGCGTGCCGAGGTCCGTGGCCCGCACGCGCGCGCGACCGTTGACCTGCACCTCGATCAGGCGAGCGCCGGGCCCCTGGGCGCCATTCTCGACCTCGAGCGTGCCGGGTAGCTCGTTCCACCACGGCAGGATCAGGTTCGCGACGTTGACCATCGAGTCGATCTGGACGTCCCAGCCGAACTGCATGCGCACGCTGAAGGGTTGACCTTCGTAGACCCGGGCCGGGACGTCGAGGAACTCGAGGTAGCCGAGGTCGGAGCCCGTCATGTCCTCCACGACGTCGAGCGACAGCTCGCGCGTCTGCATCGGCTTGCCATCGACGGCAAGGCTCATCGGCGGGATGACGAAGTCCCCAACGCGCTCGGGGCGGAACGTGACGACCCAGCTCAGGGTGCGCGAGTAGGTCCGCCGTCCTCCGACTGAGCGCATGACCTCGTTGATCGAGGGGCCGCTGATGCGCTCGCGGCGCAGCCCGTCGATGACGGGGACGTCGTCGAGCGACGCCTGCTTCGCCCCCTCGACCTGAACGACGCAGCTGACGACGCCGCCGAGCTTGACGACGCCCGTCGCGAGCTGCGCGGTGACCTTCGGCCCGGGGGTCTGCGCGCGCGCGGGCGCGGCGAACAGCGCCAGCGCGAGGCCGACCACCAGGATCCAGACGTTCGTGTTCCTCATCGTTCGTTTCGTTCTCACCAGTCGCGCGCGGAGGAGCGCTGCTGGGCCTGGCGCTGGCGCTCGAGCAGCTGCTTGCCCAGCTCCTCGTGTTGTTCGAGGCGGTCGAGGAGACGTTGGACCTCTTCCTTGGTCAGGTACTGCTCGTCGCGCGGCTGGGGCTGGGCCTCGGACTCCTGCGGGTCCCCTTCCTGCGTCTCGCCTTCCTGCTCCGGGTTCGGCTCCTGCTCCTGCTCCTCGGGTTCGTCGGGTTCGGGCTGCTCGTCCTGGGGCTCGGAGTCCTGCTCCGGGTCGCCGTCCTGTTGCTGATCCTGCGGCTCCTGGTCTGTCGGGTCCTGCTGCTGGTCCTGCTCGTCTTCGGACTCCTGCTGCTCGTCCGAGTTCTGCTCCTGCTCCTGCTCCTGCTCCTCGCGCTGCTGCTCGATCGCGTCGAGCTCGCGCAGGCGCCGGAACACGAGCTCGGTGTTCGCGCGCGTGTCCGCGTCGGACGGGTCGAGCTGCAGGCGCTCGACGTAGTGGTCCTTCGCCTTCAGGTAGTAGGCGCGCGCCTGTTCGATGGGCTCGGGCGCCTCCTCTTCAGGCCCGGGGGCGGGGGGCCCCCCGGGGACCGCGGGCGCCGCGGCGGGCGGCTGACCGCCGAGCTCCGGAATCTGCGAGCGCCACAGCTCGGCCTCCTGCAGGTCGAGGGTGCCGATGTTGTAGATCGCGTCGCCGCGCAGACCCGCGTCGTCGGCCGCCGCGCGGGTCGCTTCGAACTCCGACTGGGCGCGCTCGGGAAAGCCCTCGGCGAGATCGACGACGCCCAGGGCATAGCGAACGTGCGCTCGCTCCGCACGGGTGCGCGCGCCGAGACCGAGCCAGTCGATCACGGGCTCCGACGCCGAAAGGACCGGCGCGATCACCGACGAGCCCTCCAGCTCGAGTTGCGCCCTCCAGGTCGAGAGAAGGTCAGGAGCGAGGAGCTGCTGGCCGAGCAGACGCGCGCCGGCGAAGTCCTCCTCGTCCGCCCAGGCCGCGACCTGCTCGAGACCGTCCGCGAAGGTCCCGAGGCGCAGCTCGAACTCCGCGACGCGCTGGATCGTCGCGGCGTCGAAGCCGACCGCATCCGGCGCGTCGGGGTTCGCCAGCGTCGTGTCCTGCGGAGCGTCCGCGGCGGCTGCAAGTGTGGCTGCGCCTTCGGCCGGAAGTGCCGGCGAGCCCGCCTGGGTCCACGCCGCGCCGAGCGCCAGGAGCGCCGTACCGAGTCCTTCGTAGAGTCTCATCGTGTTCCTCCGAGCGCGCGCGCCTCGGCCTTCGGCCTGCGTTCGCGAAGTGCGCCCTCGCCGAGCATGCACAGGAATGCGAGCACCAGCGGCCACTGGAAGCGGTCGTGCGGGATGCGCTCGCGGCCCGCCCACAGCGCGCGCGTCTCGAGCCGGCTGATGCGCTTGTCGTAGAGCTCCTCGAGCGGCAGCGCGCTGCGCGACGCCGCGAGGTAGGCGCCGCCGGTCGCCTCGGCGATGGCCTCGAGGGTCGTGTCGTCGAGGGTTGAAATGTGCTCGTCTCCCGCCTCGTCGCGCAGGAAGCCCTGGGTGCCGTTGGAGATCTTGCCGCCCTCCACCGTGCCCATTCCGACGACGTAGACGCGGATTCCGCGCGCGGCAGCCTCCTCGGCGACGGCCAGCCCCTTGCCCTCGACGTCCTCGCCGTCGGTCAGCAGCACGATCGCCTCGCTCGCGCCGGTGCGGCCGTCGAACAGCTCGAGGGCCGAGCTGAGCGCCGCCCCGAGGTCCGTGCCACCGATCAGGTTGTCGCGCGGGCTGAGCGTCTCGACGAAGACGGAGAGCGTCGTGCGATCGTGCGTCAGCGGCGCGACCTTGCGCACGTCGCCCGCGAACGCGAGCAGCGCGACGCGGTCGCCCTTGAGCAGATCGAGCAGGCCCCGGATCTCGCGCTTCGCGCGATCGAGGCGGTTCGGCCGCAGGTCCTCGACGAGCATCGAGCGCGACGTGTCGAGGCAGACGACCAGGTCGAGGCCCTTGCGCTCCACCTCGCGCAGGCTGTAGCCGCGCACCGGCCCGACGAGAGCGAGCGTCAGGAACAGCAGGGCGCCCGAAGCGAGCGCGACGCGGGCCCAGGCGCGGGTGCGCGAGCGCCCGGGCACGAAGCGACCGGCGTGACGCGGATCGATCAGCCGCGTGAGGCCGCGCGTCCGAGAGCGCAGGCCCCAGATCCCGATGGCGAGCACCACCGGCACGCACAGGAGCCAGACCGCGTCGCCCGGACGCAGCCAGCTGAAGCCGAGCAGCTCGGGGTCGTTCACGGCAGCCTCCGGGCCCAGGTCGCGAAGCTCAGCCACGCGCCGGCGTACAAGCCGAGCGCGAGCAGCAGGAACTGCGGATAGAGGTCGTAGTGCTCGACGAAGCGCTTCTCCTCGCGGGGCGTCCGCTCGAGCTCCTCGATCTCGGCGTAAGCGCGCTCCAGCTCGCCGCGATCACGCGCGGTGAAGAAGCGGCCGCCGGTCACCTTGGCGATCTCCTGCAGCTCGAGCGCGTCGCGCGCGGGGTCGATGCGCCGCGCGCGCCCGAAGGCGTCGGTGACGTAAGTGCCGGCGAAGACGGTGTAAACGCGGACGCCCTCTTCCGCAGCGAGGGTCGCCGCCTCCAGCGGCTGGATCACGTCCAGGTTGTTCTCGCCGTCGGTCAGCAGCACGACGACCTTCGACTCGGCCTCGCTCTCGATCAGGACCGCGACCGCCTTGGCGAGCGCGATCCCGATGCCGGTGCCGTCCTCGGCGCGATCCCGCGCGAGCTCGACGTCCGCCAGGAAGCCGCGCACGGCGTCGACGTCGAGCGTGAACGGGCACAGCTCCTGCGGGTAGCGCGCGAACGTGAACAGCGCCACGTAGTCGCTCGCGCCATCGCGATCGGTCATGCGCCGCGTCGCGAACTCCTCGACCACGCTCTTGACGACCTCGAGTCGCGAGCGCCCGGCCTCGAGGTCCTCGTAGTGCATCGAGCTCGAGCGGTCGATCAGGAGCGCCAGGTCGACGCCCTCGGAGGTCGAGCTGGTCTCGACGTCGCCGCGCAGCGGCCGCGCCAGCGCCAGCACGACGAGCACGAGACTCGTGACCTGTAGCAGCACCGGCACCCAGCCGAAGCGCTGCGCGAGGGAGCGCGGTAGCCGCGTGGACGGGAGCGCCGAGAAGCGCGCCTTCGCGCGCCCGCGCGCCGCGCGGCCGTACAGCACCGCGACCACGGCGACGGGCACGAGCAGCAGGAACGGCGGGTCCGCGAGGAACAGATCGTTCCAGAGGTGCAGGCGCCCCTCGGCGGCGCTCTTGACCGCGACGTCGCCGCCGTCGGTCACGCTCTGCAGCAGCCCGAGGACGTTCACGCTGTCGCCTCCGAGCTCTCGGTCGACGGCGCGCGCTCGGCGAGTTCGATCAGGGCCCGCGCCTCGGTGAGCAGCGCTTCGGCGGCGAAGCGCGTTGGCTGCGCGTTCGCGTACTTGACCTCGGCACAGGAGCGCAGGAGCGCAGCGGCGCGCTCGATGTCCGCGCGCGCGAAGCGCTGGGTCTCGAGCGTCGCCGGCGCCCACTCCTCGTCCGTCAGGCCGTCGCGCCGCACGCCGCTCGCGCGGTCGAAGGCGGCGCGCACGAGCTGCGAGGTGTCGTAGTAGAGCTCCCGGCGCCGGTCGTCGTCGCTCGGGTCGAGGGCGGCGAGTCGCGCGAGCGGCGGAGCGGGCGCGGCGCCGC
>CAYGST010000414.1:0-4200 GCA_964352415.1 uncultured Planctomycetaceae bacterium
GCCGGAGCCGACTCCGGCTTCGGCGTCGGCGGCGTGCCCTTCAGGATTCCATCCAGCTTCGCGTAGAGCGTCTTCGCCGCGTCGTAGCGCTTCTTGGCTTCAGCGTAGCCGTCGCCACCGGACAGCTTGGCCAGCTGCGCCTGCGCCGCCTCGATGTCGGGGAGCGCCTGCGCCAGACGCATCGCCGCGAGCTTCCCAGCCGATCCCTTCGGCGGACTCTTGAGGTGGCCGATGCTGCCGTCCACCAGCTGGAGGTTCGACTCGGCGCGCTTCAGGTGCGCGTTGGCCTGTCCCACGTCCACGGGAGCGAGCGCCCACGCAGCGGGCGCGACGAACAGCAGGGAGAGGAGGAGTGCGAGGAGTCCCCCGAGGCGGGGAAGGGTGAGGGAGCTGGAGTTCATGACCGGGCAGGGGAGCGAGTTCTCGAGAGTGTCGTGGGGAGCGCGGCGGAGGGACGCGGCGAGAGGTCCGCGAAGTGTCGGCGCACCCGCGTGAAGTGGGTGCCCCTTCCTGCGGATTCCTTTGCGCGCTGGACCTCGACCGCGAGGTCACCCATGCCCCGTCGGAGGCCGCCGCGTGGATTTGCCCCCCGGTCCCGCGAAACCGGGGCGGCGCGTCAGCGGCTGTCCGCCGCCGGCTTGCGCCAGGAAGCGGGCAGGCCGGGAACGGTTTCGAGCAGGAGCTCTCGGATCGCGGCGCGGTCCCGCGGCGTGAGGTGTTCGAAGCTCTTCTTGGTCGGCCGGCCGCTCAGCACGTCGTCGAGCTGGCGCCAGACCGCCGCGAGCACGGGCTCCGGCAGACTCCGGAACGCAGGCGAGTCGATGAGGTAGCTGCAGGGGTACCGGAACAGCCGCGTCTCGAGGTCCAGGTCGCGAAGGGAGCGGCCCTTGGAGTCGCGCGTGCCGGCGTTCGTGAAGTCCTCCGCGAACGAGGAGGTGCCGACGATGGGGTCGGTCAGGACCGCTTCTCCTCGAAACAGAAGGTGCTCCACCATGCCGTCGGCGGCGTACTCGTAGCGCCGCTGGATCGAGGCCTTCATGAACTCGTCCAGGCCGCCGAGCGACTCCTTCATGTCGGCCTCGTACGCCTGCGTGATGCGTCCCTTGTAGCTCGCCCTGGCGAAGAGGTTCTGCATCTGCGCCTGATGCTCGAGGACCATCAGCGCGACGATGTCGCTGTGCGGAGTGACGTAGCGGCCGACGTCGAAGCGCTCGGAGAGGTCGGTGACGTTCGCTCCTCGCGAGACGTCGACCTGCTCGCTGCCCTCGCCCTCCACGGCGAAAGCGTTGCCCATGTGACGCTGATCGCCGTGGGTGCCGGTCACGTACCAACCTCCCCAGCGCTCCTCGAGGGGACTCGCCTGCGTCGTCAGGTGCGTCCCCGCGCGCAGGATCGGCAGTCCGTCCTCGTCGGCGTGCACCGAGCGCACCAGGTTCCCCGGCCAGCCCCGCGTCCGCGGCGAGGCGTGGCACTGCAAGCACTCGGCGTCGCTGCGCGTGAACACCGGCCGCTCGCTGTTGCGCTGGTCGAGCGTGTAGAAGGTGGGCCCCTGGACGGGATCGATGCTCGTCACCTCGACCAGGGGCGCCCCAGGAATCCACGCGACGTAGACGTCGTCGGCGAAGTAGATGGCGCGCGGTCTCGCAGGAGAAATCAGACGGTTCTGGAAGCTCGTCTTGGAGAACACCAGCACCTGCGAGGAGCGTGGAATCTCGAGCGAGTCGAACATCGCCGGCAGCCAGCCCTTCTCGGGGTCCCACGTCGCCTTCCAGTCGCCGCTCGCGAGGCGCTGCGTGAGTCGCGCGACCGGGTCGCTGCTGCGTGGCGTCTCGTAGTGGAGCGGTTCGCCGACGAAGTCGGAGCCCTGCCATGCGGCGAGCGCGCCGCCGAGGAGCGGCGCAGCGAGGAGGGCAAGAGAGGGGAGCTTGGAAGGCTGCACGGGCGGCTGGCGCGCGCCTCGGGGCGCGGGAGCCGAGGATAGCAGGCCTCGTGGCTCGGATGCGGTGAGCGCTGACGAACACTGGCCCGTCGTGGCCGTGCGCGAAGCTCTCCGCCCGCGCCGCTCCCTCGATTCCGCTGTAGGCTCTCCCCAGGGGCTCACCTATTCGCGCCTCACCGGCACTGCCGCGTGAGGCTCGCCCCGCTCCAGCCCGTGCTTCCTCCTATGTCGATCTCATCGCTCCAGTTCGCCGTGCGCCTCGGGTGCGCGGCCCTCGCCATTACCGGCTTCGCCTCGGCACAGCAGCTAACGCTCGAGCGCTTCGTCGTGCCCGGCACGAACATCACCTACGCGCGCGGCATCGACTCGCAGGGCGGCGTCGCCGGCAGCTACACGACGTCCGGCGGCAGCATCCGCAGCTACCTGCGCGACGCGAGCGGCGCGATCCAGCTGGCCGACTATCCGAACGCGACGTTGACGGTCCTCGAGGGGCTGACGGACGGCGGGACGGGCGTGGGCTGGGCCGTCGGGCCCGGTTCGCTCGGGCCGGTCGAGGTCACGAACGGAACGTGGACTGCGCTCACGCCGCCCGGCCCGGTCAGCGTCTTCCTGTACGGCGGCAACGACTTCGGTCTGCGGGTCGGAGAGCTCGTCGCCCAGGACGCAACGCGCCACGGCGTGCTGTTCACGAACGGCGTGCCCACGCAGGTCGACTTCCCTGGCGCGTTCGCGACGGACCTGCAGGACGTCAACGCCTTCGGCATCGTGGTCGGGAACTACCGTCCGGACATGTTCAGTCCGTGGAGCGGCTTCCTGCACGACCTGAACGCCGGCACGTTCACGACGTTCGATGCGCCGGGCGCCGCGGAGACGCGCCTCTACGGCCTGAACGACCTCGGCGAGATCGTCGGCGAGGTGCTGCCGATCGGAGCGACGCCGCGTCGCGCCGTGCTCTTCTCCGGCGGCCAGTGGAGCGAGCTCGACCTCTTCGGCGAGCTCGGCGAGAGCCGGGCGATGGACGTCGCCAACGACGGCCGCATCTGCGGCGACTACTTCGGTCAGTTCGACGGCGCGCCCGCGGTGCTCGGCTTCGTCGTCGACCCGAACGGGGTCGGCCCGTCGGTGTACTGCCAGGCGAACGCGAACTCGAGCGGAGCGGCCGCGGACATCCACCACGTCGGCTCGACCAGTGTCGCCGCCAACGATCTCGTCCTCGAGGCGGGCCCCGCGCCCGCGAACGTGTCGGGGCTGTTCTTCTACGGCCCGAACCTGTCGCAGATGCCCTTCGGCGACGGCTTCCTGTGCGTCGGCGCGCCCCAGTTCCGCCTCGCGGTCGGCACGACCGACGCCTCGGGCTTCGCGCGGCACGCGTTCGACGTCACGGCGCCGCCCTCGCCGAACGGCCAGGTGACGGCCGGGACGCGCTGGCACTTCCAGTACTGGTTCCGCGACCTCGCCGCGCTTGGCGCCGGCTTCAACACGAGCCGCGGCCTCGCCGTCGACTTCACGCCGTAGCGGCCAGCTTCGACTTCATGCGAACGAGCGCGCCGACCGGGTCGACGCGCTCGTTCGCGTAGGGAGCCGCCGGAGAGCGGCTAACGCGCCGCGACCTCGGCCTCGGACAGCTGCTGGATGTGCTCGAGCACGCGCTCGTGGATGTCGTGGACGAGCGCGTCGGACCACAGCTCCCAGTAGACGAGCGGACGGATCTCGAGGTCGTACCACGTGCTGCCCTCGAGGCGCGTGCGGCCGCCCGGCAGCGGGATCAGTCGGAATTCGCCGCGACGGCTCGCCATCATCCCGTCGAGGTGCGGCGGGTGGATGTCGTAGGGCGAGAGCTCGTGCATCGGCGGCGGCTGGGAGGCGACGTCGAAGGAGAGGCGCCGCGGCGGCTCCCAGCGCGTGATCGGCTCGACGAACGGCCCCGTCGAGAACTCGCAGTAGCGCACCGCGCCGACGCCCTCGCCCTCGATGCGCGCGCGGATCGGGTAGGCGATGCCGAGCCGGAACAGGAACTCGTCGGGCTCGGGGAGCTCGCTGAACGAGACGACGTGGCGCCACACGACCTCCGGCGGCGCGTCGATCTCGACGACGGAAATGATCTCGTACTGGCCGGGTTCGGCGAGGCGGGACTCGACACCCGAGAGCGCGAGGAGCGCGACGAACGGCGCGAAGGCGTTGAGCTGCGGCTTGGTGCGCATCGCCAGCGCGATCGCCTGTCCCGCCAAGGCCCCGGGGATCACGAGCAGGTACGCGATCGG
>CAYGST010000414.1:4210-4852 GCA_964352415.1 uncultured Planctomycetaceae bacterium
ATCGGCAGGGCCATGGCCACGCAGATCAGGCCCTCCAGCGCGAAGAGGGTCAGCGAGAAGCCGGCCACGGTCGCGCTCAGGCCGGCCAACCCCACCGTGAGCAGACCGGAGCGCTCGGCCGTCCGGTTGTAGAGGTAGCCCGTCGTAACGCCGAGCAGGAAGGGGGTGCCGACGAACAGCGCGGTGCCGTAGTTGCCCAGCAGGTGGACGTTGAGGAGCACGAGCGCCGCGCAGCCGAGGACAGAGGCGAGGACGGCGAAGCCAGCGCTCGTCAGCTCGTGCCCAAGGGCCTCTGGCGTCCGCTCCGGGTCCTCCAGGACGTGCGGCCGCGAGGGGAGCAGGCAGAACACGATCATCATCACGTAGTTGATGATCGGCAGGAAGAAGCAGAGCCCGACCCACGGCGAGAGACGCGCGTCGTAGGAACGCCGCATCGACATCGTCGCGCCGATCCAGAGGAACGGCAGCGTCCAGAGGGCGAGCGTGCGTCGGAGCCAGGCGGCCTGCGGCCCGATGTTCGACTCGCGCTGCTCGAGCAGCGGGTTGAGGTAGTCGAGCGGCGTCCACAGCACGCCCGTCTGATAATGGATCAGCGCCGCGTCCACGCCGTACTTCAGCAGCATCAGCGAGACGCCGGCGATC
>CAYGST010000415.1:0-4828 GCA_964352415.1 uncultured Planctomycetaceae bacterium
GAGTATGCCGGGGCGGGGGCTGGCCTGTCGAGCCGTGCCCCGTTCCCACTCCGGACCCGAGCTGACAGAATGGGGGTTCGTTGCTGTCCCCGGACGAACCCCAGCCACTGCCCCATGCGCCCCATCCTTTGCCTCCCGTGCCGCTCCCTCGTGGTCCTCGCCTGCGCGGGGCTCCTCGCCACGCTGACGAGTTGCCGCTCGACCCCGGAGGCGTCTTCCGCGACGGCGGGGCCGACCTCGCGTGAGGCCGCCGTGCTGGAGGAGGTGCGCGAGGCCGAGCGCCAGCGCCTCGCGCGCAGCGCCGAGCGCGCGGCCGCAGCGCCGAGCCGCCCCGCCGAGGAGAAGCCGAAGAAGCCGCGCGACTTCGCGGCGGAGGTCGAGACGAAGACGCGCAAGGTCTTCACCTCGGAGCTCGAGCTGACGATCGCCGAGAAGAAGGCGGAGGCGAACCTGGCGGACAAGCGCGCGGCGGTCGCGGCGGCCGAGCGCAAGGTCGAGGCCGCGACGGCGGAGCTCGAGCGCTATCAGGGAACCGAGAGCAAGATGCTGGACGCCGAGGTGCGCCTGAAGAGCGACCGTATCGCGTTCCGGCTCGAGGAGCTGGAGCAGGAGCTCGCGCAGATGGAGAGCGAGTACGGCAAGTACCAGGAGGACTCGTCGGCGCGCCTGACGGGCGAGATCGTGATCGGCCGGACGCTCAAGCAGATCGAGTTCGCCAAGCGCGAGCTCCAGCTCTCGGTCGCGGACCGCAAGCAGCTGACCGAGCACACCGTCCCGCGCAAGACGGCGAGCCTCGAGGACGACGTGCAGAAGTCGGCGCACGCGCTGACGCAGGCCCAGGGGGCGCTGGAGCGCGCCGCCTTCGAGAACAAGCTGAGCGTGACCAAGGCGCGCAACGCTTCGCTGGAGGAGGCGGCTGCCCTCGCGAAGCTCGAGGCGGAGCGTGACGAGGCGGAGGAGGAGGCGCAAGCCGCGGCGAAGGACGACGCATGATGGCCGGGAGTGTCTGCGGTCGCGTCGCCTGCCGGCTGGTCATGGCGGTTTGCCTGGTCGTCCACGCGGGCGCTCAGGAGTCGGGCGGCGATGGGCCGCCGAAGGATCGCGACCTCGCGCCCCAGGCGCCCGCCGAGCCGGCGCCGATGCCGGTGCTCGACGTCGAGGAGGCGCGCGCCGCGCTCGAGCTGACGCTCGACTGGCTGAAGACGAACCAGAACGAGGACGGCTCGTGGGGGACGCACGTGCCGGGCGATCTGTACGAGCTCGGCTTCGCCTGGGACACGTACTACGCCTGGCAGGTGGCGTCCTGCGCGCTCGCCGTCATGGCGCTGCGCGCCGCGCCGCCGACACCCGAGATCGAGGCGTCGCTGGCCAAGGGAATCGAGTGGCTGACGACCACGCGCGTGCCGCACCGCGGCGCGAACTGGGACGTCGACTCGACCTGGGCCTCGCTGTACGGCTTCGTCGCGTTGGTCGAGCTCGCGCGCGATCCGCGCTTCGCCGAGGGCGAGCTGGCGGACAAGATTCGCCAGCGCGGCCTCGCCTGGTACGCGGACCTCGAGCGGCGCCAGACGCCCGACGGCGGCTGGGCCTACTACGACGATCCGCCGTTCACCGAGCGTCCGAAGTGGGCGACGAGCTTCTGCACCGCGCTGATCCTCCCGCCCCTGCTCGACGCCCTCGAGCTCGGCTGGCCGATCGATCCGGAGGTGCCGCGCCGGGCGCAGCGCATGGTCGAGCGCTGCGCGCTCCCGAACGGCGCCTACGCCTACGACTTCCGCCTGCGCCAGCGCGCCCACGGCGGCGAGAGCATCAACGCCGTCCCCGGCAGCCTCGCGCGGATCCAGGTCGCCAACTGGGCGCTCTGGCTGGCGGGGGAGGAGCGCGTCGACGACGGCGCGGTGCGCAAGGGCCTCGAGCAGTTCTTCGAGGAGCACCTCTGGCTGGACCTCGCGCGCACCCGCCCGATCCCGCACGAAGGTTGGTTCGCGAACGCGGGCTACTTCTACTTCTTCGGCCACTACTATGCGGCGAAGGCCATCTCGCTGCTCCCGGAGGCGGAGCGCGAAGCCTGGCACCGCCCGCTCCGACACCACGTCGAGAAGACGCTCACAGGCGACGGCTCCACCACCGATTTCTTGATCGCCAGCTACCAGATCACCGCCGGAACGAGCTACGCCGCCCTGATCCTCGCCGAGGGCCTCTCGGGCTCCTCGCTCGATCACCCGCGGGGCACGAAGCCCGTGCCGCTGCCCGCACCCGCTCCCGTCGCTGCGGAAGCCGAGGAGGAGGAAGAGTGAAGCTCGCCGAACTGCGCCAGTGGATCCGTTCCGCGCTCGCGCGACGCCTCGACGAGGCGCCGCTCGCTTGGTTCGACGAGACCGCTGTTGCCGTCGCGGCTGGCGTCCCCGATGCCCGCTTCGGGAGCTTGATCTCCATGGCGAGTCGTCACGCGCGGCGTCGTCACGCCGGGCTCGACGCCGGCGAGTGCGCGGCGGCCTCTGCGCTGGTCGACGGCTGGAACCCGGAGCGCTGGTCGGTGCTCGACCTCCTGCGCGTCGGCCTCGTCCTCGCGCGCGAGGACCTCGAGGAGGAGAGCGGCCCGCGCGCCGTCATCGGCGCGATCAAGTACGGCGACCTCGGCGAGCTGGTGGCGCTCTACCGCTCGCTGTGCCTCCTGCCGCGACCGGACGACTACGTCTGGCAGGCAGGCGAAGGCTGCCGCAGCAACATGAACGAGGTGTTCGAGGGCATCGCCTGCGACAACCCCTACCCCGTGCGCAACTTCGACGACGTCGCCTGGCGCGCGCTGGCGATCAAGGCGCTGTTCATCGGCGCGCCGCTGTGGCGCGTGCAGGGCCTCGACGGTCGCCTGAGCGAGGAGCTGGCGCACGTCGCGCTGGACCTCTGCGAGGAGCGCCGCAGCGCCGGTCGCGACATTCGCCCCGAGCTCTGGCTGTGCGTCGGCGTGTTCGGCGGTGAGCGCGCGCTCGCCTCGCTGGAGCACGAGATGGAGCACGGCCCCGACGCAGGCCGCCGCGGCGCGGCGCTCGGGCTCGCACGCGCGGGCCAGCGCGAGCGTCTCGTGGCCTGGCACGAGAACGAGACCGACCCCGAGGTCCGCGCGACGATGGAGCTCGCGCTCGAGGGTCGCTGCACACAATCCGAATTCGCCCCCCTCGAACCCTTCCAGAAGTAGATGCGTTTCTTCGACCCCCACATCCACCTGACGAGCCGCACGACGGACGACCTCGCCGCCATGGCGCAGGCCGGCGTGCGCGCGGTGATCGAGCCGGCCTTCTGGGTCGGCCAGCCGCGGACCCAGGCGGGGAGCTTCGTCGACTACTTCACGAGCCTGATCGGCTGGGAGCGCTTCCGCGCCGGCCAGTTCGGCATCGCGCACTACTGCGCGATCGGGATGAACTCGAAGGAGGCGAACGACCGCGCCCTCGCGAAGGACGTGCTCGAGCTCCTGCCGCGCTTCGCGCACAAGGAAGGCGTGCTCGCCGTCGGCGAGATCGGCTTCGACGAGATCACCGAGGCCGAGGAGTACGCCTACCGCTGGCAGGTCGAGTTCGCCGTGGAGCACGACATGGTCGTGATGGTCCACTCGCCGCACCGCGACAAGAAGCGCGGCATCGTGCGCTCGATCGAGATCGCGCAGGAGCTCGGGCTGCCGATGGAGAAGCTGATCATCGACCACAACAACGAGGAGACGGTGGACGACACGCTGGACGCGGGCGCCTGGGCGGCGTTCACGATCTACCCCGACACGAAGATGGACTCGGCGCGCTTCTGCACAATGGTCGAGAAATACGGCCCCGAGCGCATCATCTGCGACTCCTCGGCCGACTGGGGCATCAGCAACCCGCTCTCCGTTCCGGAGACGGCTGCGCTGATGAAGTCGCGCGGCATCCCCGACGAGCACATCCGTCTGACGACCTGGCAGAACGCGCTCGACGCCTACGCCCAGTCGGGCCAGATCGACGTGGAGGCCCTGCAGGCCGACGCGGTGATCGACCAGCGCCAGACGTTCCTCGACAACTCCGTCCTGCGCGGCCAGGAGCCGAAGGTCGAGGCGCGGGGTTGAGCGACGCCTCCCCGGTCGCGGGGCGGCTCGAGTCGATCTGGATCGCGGCGGTCGCCACGGAGCGGCCGCACGCCGTGGAGCGCGCGGTCGCTCTCCGCGGCTACGGCCTCGAGGGCGACCGCTACGCGGCCCAGTCGGGCACGTTCAGCGTGGGCGTCAGCGCCAGCACGCGGGACCTCTCGCTGATCTCGCTGGACGCCGTCGTCGCCGCGCAGGCGGCGGTGGCGACGGAGCTGCGGCCGGGAGACCTGCGCCGCAACCTGGTCGTGAGCGGCCTCGAGCTGACCGAGCTCCAGCGCGCGCGCCTGCGCATCGGCGACGTCCTGATCGAGATCACCGGGACCTGCCCGCCGTGCGGTCACCTCGACCGCCTGCTCGAGCTCGACTCCCAGGCCCTGCTCGCGGGCCGCGGCGGCATGCGCGCAAGCATCCTGCAGGGCGGCGAGCTCGTCGCCGGCGCGCCGATCACCATCGAGCGCGCACCGCGACGCTTGCCCTGACGCGGGAGGTCCAGGGGTGCGAGCTTCTGCAGCCCTGGTCGAACGGCGTCGGCGCTCGGAGCTCTCCGCCGGCAGAATGGGTTAAACACAGAGGACGCAGAGGACACAGAGTCCAGACCGCTGAACAGGAGCGCGATGCGCGGCCTTCGGGGGGCTGAAGCCGGTCGGCGAGGTCGGTTCAGAAGAAGAATCCGCCGCCTTCGGCGGCCGGCGTCGCCGGCCGCCGCAGGGGGCGGGGTCG
>CAYGST010000416.1:0-4826 GCA_964352415.1 uncultured Planctomycetaceae bacterium
GGCCATCACCGAGGCCGGCGAATTCCACAAGATCTACAGCCTGGACGTGGTCTCGATCCCGACCAACCTGCCGATCGCGCGCGACGACGCGAACGACCTCGTCTACCGCACCGAGCGTGAGAAGTGGAACGCGATCTCGGACGAGATCGGGCGCATGAACGAGCGCGGACAGCCGGTGCTCGTCGGCACGACCTCGGTCGAGAAGTCGGAGCACCTCTCCAGCCTCCTGACAGAGCGCAAGATCGAGCACGCCGTCCTCAACGCCAAGGTCGGCCACTGGGAGCGGGAGGCGAACATCGTCGCGCTCGCAGGTGATCGGAGCTCGGTGACGGTCGCTACGAACATGGCCGGCCGCGGTACGGACATCAAGCTGGGCGGCAACTTCGAGTATCGCCTGGAGAAGGCGCTGAAGGAGAAGGAGCTCGAGGTCGGCGACGAGGAGCACCTCGAGGAGATCGCCAGGATCCGCGACGAGGTCCGCGCGCAGTGCGATGCGGACGAGCAGGAGGTGCTCGCGCTGGGCGGCCTCTACGTGCTCGGCACGGAGCGTCACGAGTCGCGGCGCATCGACAACCAGCTTCGCGGTCGCGCCGGCCGCCAGGGCAACGTCGGCGTCTCGCGCTTCTTCCTCTCCCTCGAGGACGACCTGATGCGGATCTTCTACCGCGACTGGGTCTCCAAGATGATGGAGCGCCTCGGGATGACCGAGGGCCAGGAGATCGAGTCGGGCATGGTGACCCGCGCGATCGCGAAGGCGCAGAAGAAGGTCGAGGACCGCAACTTCGAGATCCGCAAGAGCCTCCTCGAGTACGACGAGGTGATGGATCAGCAGCGCAAGGAGATCTACGGCACGCGCCAGGATGTCCTCGAGGCGGTCGAGACGAAGGACAAGGTCCTGATGATGATCGAGCGCTCGGTGATGCGAGCCATCGCCGCGAACCTCGAGGACCCCGAAGGCCTGAACGGCTGGATGGGCCGGACCTTCGGGATCCAGGTCGATAGCGACGTGGCCGTCGCCGCGACCGAGCCCAAGGGCTCGCCGGATGGCGTCCTCAAGGCGATCGAGGAGCTCTACGGGCAGCGCGAGAGCGCCGTCACCGAGGAGCTCATGCGGCGCGTGGAGCAGTACGTCCTGCTGAACGCGATCGACTCGCGCTGGAAGGACCACCTCAAGGCAATCGACGCGCTCAAGGCCGGCATCGGCTTGCGCGGCTACGGCCAGGTCGATCCGAAGATGGAGTACAAGAAGGAGGGCTTCGAGCTCTTCAGCAAGCTCTACGAAGCGATCGAGGACGAGGTCGCGAGCCTCGTGCTGCGCATCCGCGCCAAGGGTGAGGAAGACGGCGACGCGGAGGCGCCGCAGGCGCGCGTCTCCCCGGGCGCGGAGGCGGCCGCCCGCGCGGCCTCGCAGCAGCAGCAGCAGTCCCAGCTGCCCCCCGCGCAGGTGACGCCCATCGGCAAGCGCATGGCCGAACGCTTCCAGGCGGAGTTCGAGCGCACCGGCGAGCTTCCCTTGCCCAAGCCGCCGTCCGCCGAGGAGCAGAAGAAGCGCCAGAGCGCCCTGCGCAGCCTGCAGCTCCAGCAGCAGGCCGAGCTGCGCGCGAAGCAGGAGGCCGAGGCCAAGGATCGCCAGCGCAAGGCGCAGGAAGAGGCTTCGATGAAGGAGAAGCTCGACGGCATCGGCCGCAACGATCCGTGCCCGTGCGGCAGCGGCAAGAAGTACAAGAAGTGCCACGGTCAGGGGAAACCCTGACCCGCAGCCGACTAGCGCTCCTGCCGTCCGGCGCGTGACCGGCGAGCCGCCCGCGCGCCCCATGAGCTCCGATCTTCCGCCCCCGATCCTCTGCGATCCGAACGGGGGCCTGAAGCGCTCCGCGCTGCACGCGTTCTACGGTGCGCTGTGGTGGGTGGCGATCGTGCTCGGGAGCGTCTGGTGGGTGACGCGTTCGATCTACGACCGCGAGTTCCGCGCGATGGTGCGCGGCCGCCTGGGCTTCGACCTGCCGAAACCGCCGGGGCCGGGCGAACGCGCGCGGATCCTGATCCACGGCGTCTCGGTCGGTGAGGTCAAGGCCGCGCAGGCGCTGGTCACTCGGCTCGAGGCGGAGCTGCCCGAGCTCGAGGTCGTGATCAGCACGGTCACGGACACGGGCCAGAAGATCGCGCGCGAGCTGTACGCCGGCCGCAAGGTCGTGCGCCTGCCCGTGGAGCCCGGCCTGATCGTCGATCGCTTTCTGAGACGCATTCGTCCCGTGGCGGTCGTCCTGGTCGAGCTCGAGGTCTGGCCGAACTTCCTGCGCGGCGCGAACCGGCAGGGGATCCCGATCGCGGTCGTCAACGGTCGCATCACGGAGCGCAGCTTCGCGAGCTACAGCCGGTTCCGGAACCTGCTGCCGCAGTTCAACCGCATCAGCCTGTTCTGCGTGCAGGCGGAGGAGTACGGCGAGCGCTTCGCGAAGCTGGGCTGCGATCGGCGCCGCATCCTGATGACCGGCAACGTCAAGGCGGACAGCCTCGGTGACGGTCCGGTCGAACCGGGAGAGGAGCTCCGTCGCCTGCTCGGAGGGGCAGCGGGGCAGCTGGTGCTGACGGCCGGCAGCACCCACGACGATGAAGAGCTGCAGCTCCTGCGGGTCTGGTCGGAGGGCTTGCGCGAGGTGCGCCTGATCCTGGTTCCGCGACACCCGCGTCGCGCGCCCGAGATCGCGATGGCTGCGCGCGAGGCGGGTGTCCCGGTCCAGCGCCTGAGCGAGCTGCGCGCCGGTCGGACCCCGGACTCCAAGGTGCCGGTGATCGTCGACACCATCGGCGAGCTGGAGCGCGTCTACGGTCTCTCGGACCTGGTCTTCATCGGCGGCAGCCTCGTCCCGCATGGCGGCCAGAACATGCTCGAGCCCGCCTCCCAGGGGCTGCCTGTGATCTACGGGCCCCACGTCGACAACTTCCCGATCGAGGCCGGGCTCCTCGAGGACGCGGGGGCCGCGCTGCGACTCGGCGGGAGCGCCGAGCTCGGCCCGCTGCTGCGCAACCTGATCGACGCCCCCGAGCGACGCGCGACGATGGCCCGCGCGGGGCTGGAGGTGGTTCGGGCCCAGAAGGGCGCCACGGCGCGGACCCTCGCGGCCCTGCGCGAGCGCTGCCTGCGGCGGGACTGAGGCTCCCGGAGCTCCGGAATGCTTGTGGGACCGAGCGATCCCTGGCTATCCTGAGCGCCCAACTTCCCTGCTCTCACGGACTTCCCGCCGTCGAGAGTCCGGGCCGAACACCACGGTGAACCCTCAGGCCGACCGCCCCCCGCGGTCGACGACTCCGTCGCCGGCAGGATTCCACAGACCCCCACACACGCTCACTTCTTCCAATGGTCCGACAGTTCTTCACCTCCGAGTCCGTTTCCATGGGCCACCCCGACAAGGTGGCTGACCAGGTCTCGGACGCCATCCTCGACGCGCTGCTCGAGCAGGACTCCGAGAGCCGCGTCGCGTGCGAGACCATGGTGACGACCGGCATGGCGGTCATCGCGGGCGAGATCACGACCAACGCGCGGATCGACTACCAGCAGATCGTCCGCAACACGATCAAGCGCATCGGCTACACCGACGACGCGTTCGGCATCAACGGCGACACCTGCGCCGTGCTCGTCTCGCTCGACCGCCAGTCGCCCGACATCAGCCAGGGCGTCACGGCCGGCGAGGGCCTGCACGACGAGCAGGGCGCCGGCGACCAGGGCCTCATGTTCGGCTACGCCTGCAACGAGACGGACAGCCTGATGCCGTTCCCGATCCACTACTCGCACCTCCTCGTCGCGCGCCTCGCCGAGCTGCGCCAGAGCGGCGAGATGGCGTGGCTGCGCCCGGACAGCAAGAGTCAGGTCACGGTCGAGTACGAGGACGGCAAGCCGGTCCGCGTCCACACCGTGGTCATCTCGACCCAGCACGACGAGCACGTCAACGGCAAGGAGTCCGAGCAGGACGTGCTCGCCGAGATCCGTGAGCAGCTGATCGAGAAGTGCGTCAAGGACGTGATCCCGGCCGAGTTCCTCGACGCCGATACGATCTACCACATCAACCCGACCGGTCGCTTCGTGATCGGCGGGCCCCACGGTGACTGCGGCCTGACCGGCCGCAAGATCATCGTCGACACCTACGGCGGCATGGGCCGTCACGGTGGCGGCGCCTTCTCGGGCAAGGACCCGTCCAAGGTCGACCGCTCGGCCGCCTACGCCGCGCGCTGGGTTGCCAAGAACATCGTCGCCGCCGGTCTGGCCGACCGCTGCGAGGTCCAGCTCTCCTACGCCATCGGCGTCGCCAAGCCGCTCTCGCTGCGCGTCGACACCTTCGGGACCGGCAAGGTCAGCGACGACACCCTCGACAAGGCGGTCGCCTCGGTCTTCGACCTGCGCCCCGCGCGCATCCTCGCCGACCTCGACCTCAAGCGCCCGATGTACGAGAAGACGGCCTACCACGGTCACTTCGGCCGCGACGAGTTCCCCTGGGAGCAGACGAGCCGCGTCGCCGAGCTGCAGAGCGCCGTGGCCGCGACCGCGAAGTAGCTCCGCTCCGGAGCGATCGAACGCCGGCGCCCGGCCCCGCTAGCGGGGTCGGGCGCCGTGCTCGCTTCAGGGCCCGCGGCCCCGGCAACGGTGAGGCGACCTCCTCGTGCCGTCGCAGCGAGTGGGTCGCGTGCCGGACCGGAGCTTGCGCTGGAGCCTCCGAGGCCCCTCCCGGAGCGCCAGGGGCGTTTCCAGCACCGCCGTGGGTGACTCGTGGCAGGCCCTGGGTTAGAACCGGTGTCCGAGCGTCGGCACCCCGCCTCGCGGCACCCCATCC
>CAYGST010000417.1:0-4813 GCA_964352415.1 uncultured Planctomycetaceae bacterium
GGCGGGTCGGGGTAGGGGCTGAGCGGCAGCGCGTCTCGCTCGTAGAGGTCCCAGTACTTGCGCGGCGCTGCGAACGGCAGGTGCGGCTTGAAGAAGCCGACGGCGAGGAAGAACGGCTCGTCCCGCGCCTCGAGCCGCCGCAGGGTCGCGACCGCCTGGTCCGCGAGGTGCGCGTCGGGATAGTCGTGGTCGTCGGAGTAGGCGTTCTCGGAGATCGGGCTCTTCCCGGCGATGCGCGCGCGCCCGCCGCCGTAGCCGTGCAGCAGGTGCTTCGCCTCGCCCCATGGCCCGGGCTCGGTCGGCAGCTCGTCCCAGGCGCCGGGAAGCTCCTGCGAGCCATCCGCGGCGCGCCCGTCGTGGGAGTGCGAGACCTTGCCGAGCACCGTGGTGTGGTAGCCGGCCGCGCGGAAGGCGCCGGGCAGCGAGGTCGCAGGGTCGAAGTCCTCGCCGAGCGTCGCGAAGGCGCCGTTGCCGAAGTGCGCCGGCTCGCTCGGCGTGCACGAGAGCAGGAAGGCGAAGCGCGACGCGCCGCAGGTCGGGTGCTGGACGTAGTGCCGGTCGAAGCGCAGCGAGGTCGCCGCGAAGGCGTCGAGGTTCGGGCTGACGACGGGCGTCGCGCCGTAGCAGCCAAGCTCGGGCCGCAGGTCGTCGATGCAGATCAGCAGGACGTTCGGCGGTGCGGCGTCAGCTTCGTCGCCTGGGGTGAGCTCCGGTTCTTGCGTCGCCTCCGGGCGGGAGTCCGCCGGGGCGCCGCAGCTCACGCCGAGTCCGAGCAGGAGTCCGAGCGCGACGGCGCTGGTGAGGTCCGGCCCGCCTCGCGCGCGCCGCAGCACGTTCCGGACACTCACGACGACTTGGCGCCCGACTTCTTCTTCGGGGCCTTCGGATCCAACGGCTTCGCTTTCACCTGCCCGGGCGAGAAGCCGACGGCGCCGAAGGCCGAGAGGATCTCGGCGATGTAGCGCAGCGGCGCGTCCTGGTGCACCAGCACCTCGACGTCGCTGTTGCGGTTGATGCCGAGCTGGCGCAGCGTGATCGGCAGGTCGGGGATCGCGACGCGCTGGCCGTCGATGCGCGCCGTCCCGTCGGCGCCCACGACGACCCGTACGTCGGGCTCCGCGCTCGTCAGGCTCTTGCAGGACGTGACGACGGGCAGCAGCGCCAGGAGGAGCAGGAAGACGGTGCGCGCGAAGGCGTCACTGCGTGGGGCGAGATGCATCGTTCTGGGTGAAGAGGCTGACGAGGACGAGGGCGAGGACGCTGACGAACACTGCGGGCAGCGCGGCGTCCAGGCTGCCGAGGAAATCGGCGGCGGAGTCCAGGCCAGTGGACCGGATGGCGTCCACGACGAACGATCCGAGCTGAACTTCCCACAGGACCGCCGTTGCGAGCCCGGTGAGCATAGATGTAACGGCCCCGGCGGGCGTCGCGCGCTTCCAGAAGAGCGCGGCGAGCAGCGGAGGCGTGATCGCGGCCCCGTAGAGCGTGTAGGCGAAGAGGGCGACCTCGAAGAAGCGGTCCGAGGTGAACGCGAGCCCGAGTGCGATGAGCCCGAGGACGACGACGACCAGGCGGCTCGTGCGCACGACCTCGCGGTCGCCGGCCTCGGGCCGCAGGAAGCGCTGGTACACGTCGCGCACGACCGAGCTGGCCGGCGAGAGCAGGTAGGAGTCGGCGGTGGAGACGACGACCGCGACGACCGTGGCCGAGAGCAGCGCACCGAGCACTGCGGGCAGGCTCTCGAAGGCGAGGTGCACGATGACGTGCGCCGGGTTCTCTGGCGGCGCGAGTGCGCCCTTCGTCACGAGCGCCAGGCCGCACAGCGCCACGCCGATGATGAGCCAGTCGAGCAGCAGGACGCCGAAGAACATGCCGGCCGCCGAGCGCCGCGCCGTCTGCGGATCGCGCGCCGAGAAGAAGCGCTGGTACATGTTGGCGTCCCCGAGGATCAGGAGGAACGCCGGCAGCAGGTACGAGATGACCCGCGACGCGCCGTAGCCGAACGGCTCGGCCTTGCCCTCGGGAAGATTGGCGATGACCTCGGCGGGACCCCCGATCTCGCCCAGGAGCAGGAACAGCGCCGTTCCGAGCCCCGCGATCATCAGCACGCCGTTGGCGAGGTCGGTGTAGGCGACCGAGAACATCCCGGCGAGCGCCGTGTACGCGATCACGAAGGCGGCGACGAGGCCGACGGACTGCGCGTGGGAGAGGTCCGGCAGGATGCGCTCGACGACCGCGGAGCCGGCGCGGTACTGGTACGAGACGATGATCAGGTAGCCCGCGAGCAGGACGACGGTCCCGAGGATCCGCGCGATGACGCCGAAGCGCTCCTCCAGGATGTCCTGGATCGTGAAGCTGTTCATCCCGCGCAGCCGCGCGGCGAGCGTGAACAGCACCAGGATGCCGAGGGCGCTCGAGAGCGGCAGGATCCACGCCGCAAGTCCATCCTCGAAGGCCTTCTGCGCGTTGCCGAAGACGCTACCCGTGCCGATCCACGTGGCGAGCAGCGTCCCGGTCAGCACCGCGCCGCCGAGGCCGCGGCCCGCGAGCGTGAAGTCCTCCTGCGTCTTGACCTTGCGCGCCTTCAGCGCGCCGAGCGCGATCAGCAGGGCGAGGTAGACGAGGAGGAAGGCGGCGTGCATGCGTCGAAGCTCAGTCGGCGAGCATGGCGGCCATGGCGGCGATCTCGCTCTCCGACATCCCGCACGGCGGCGGCATGCCGACGTCGCCGAGCTGGTTCGTCGGGACGAGGTGGATGTGCACGTGCGGGACCTCCCAGCCGATCACGAGCACGCAGACGCGGGCGCAGCCGGTGCGCTCCTTGATGCGCTGCGCGACTGTCTGCGCGGCGGTCCACAGCGCGGCGTGCTCCTCCGGCGACAGGTCGAACAGGTAGCTGACCTCGCGCTTCGGGATGACGAGCGTGTGCCCGGGCTGGGACGGTCGGATGTCGAGGAAGGCGAGGTGCTGCTCGTCCTCCCAGACCTTGTGGCAGGGGAGCTCGCCCTGGACGATCTTGGTGAAGAGGGAGGCCATGGACGTGAGCCTAGCGCGCCGCCGGGGCGGGGGCCATCGAGCCGGTCGCCGTGCCCTTCGACGGCGCGCCGGAACGGGCTGGCCGGTGGGACCGCGGAGGGCGCGGCGTTAGACTGCTCGCACGATGCCCGCTCCCCCCAAAGACGCCACCTCCCAGCTCGCGCGGGTCGTCTCGATCGAGCCGTGCGGCAGCGACGGCGTGCTCCTCACCGTCGAGACCGCCGAGGCCTTTCCCCGCCTCGACGCCGCGCGCTTCTTCATGCTGCGCCGCGCCGACGGCTTCGGTCCGCTGATCCCGCGGCCGTTCTCGCTCTATCGCCAGGAGGGCGCGCAGCTCGAGTTTCTGATCAAGGTCATGGGGCAGGGGACGGAAGCGCTGTCGCAGGCGGCGCTCGGCAGTGACGTCACGCTGATCGGTCCGCTCGGCGGCGGCTTCCCCGCGCCTGACGACGAGCTCCCGCTCGTGATGCTCGCGGGCGGCATCGGCTCCGCGCCGTTCTTCATGGAGATCGAGGATCGGCTCGCCGCCGGCGTGCCGGCCGAGCGCCTGACCCTCGTCTACGGCGCGGCCCACGAGGGACTGCTCTACGACCTCGCCGCCTTCGAGGCGCTCGGCGTGCGTGTTCTCGCCGCGACCGACGACGGTTCACGCGGCTTCCACGGCAACGTCGTCCAGTGCCTGGAGGCCGAGTGGGAGGCGGGGCGCGTGCCGCGCGAGGTGCGACTGTTCGCCTGCGGTCCCGAACCGATGCTGGCCGCGATCGAGCGGCTCGGCCACGCACGGGACCTCCCGACCTGGCTGAGCCTCGAGAGCTACATGGGCTGCGGCGTCGGCATCTGCAACGGCTGCGTCGTCCCGACGCGCCCGGACGGACCGATGGGCGCCTGGCCGAACGCCAAGTGCTGCGTCGAGGGCCCCGTCTTCTCGACCGAAGCGATCACGCTCGCGCGGTAGCGTGGTTGGCGCGCCGCGCCCCCGCATCCGATGACCCTTCGTGGGCGAACCTAGGCACGGACCAGAATGGAGACCCCAATGAGCAACCAACTCCCGCCCGACGTTCTGAAGCGCCCAGTGAGAGGCCGTCACCTGAACGGCGCGACCTTTGGCGAAGCCCTCGGCGACGACCCCACGCTCGTCTGCTTCCTGCGGCACTTCGGCTGAATCTTCTGCCGGCGTGACGTCGAGGAGCTGCACGCCAGGTCGCAGCGCGGGGAGCTCCCGCCCGTCCTGCTCGTGCACCTCGCCTCCGAAGCGGAAGGTGAGGCGTTCTTCGCGAAGCGTTGGCCGGAGGCGCGGGCCGTCTCCGATCCCCAGAAGGACCTCTATCGGGCCTTCGATCTCGCGCGCGGCAGCGTGGGCCAATTGTTCGGTCCGAGCGTTTGGGTCTCCGGCGTGAAAGCGCTGTTCAAGGGACACGGCGGCGGCAGGCCGCAGGGCGACCCGCTGATGATGTCGGGCTGGTTCCTCGTCAAGGGCGGCAACGTCGTCTGGTCCGACCTCCACGAGCACGCGGGCTCCGAGCGGCCCTGGGCGGAGCTCGGGCTCGCCTGGCAGGCACAGCTCGCTTGAGGATTGCTGCGGCTCCGGAATACGGAGTCGGACACCCAAATACGGAGTCGCACACCTACAAATACGGAGTCGCACACCTGCCGTTGTGCCGCGCTCCAAAAGTACCGCACCAAGGATGGGACGCGGCCGGAGACTCCGGCCGCGTCCCATCCTTGGTGCGGTACTTTTGGAGCGCGGCACAACGGCAGGTGTGCGACTCCGTATTCT
>CAYGST010000418.1:0-4810 GCA_964352415.1 uncultured Planctomycetaceae bacterium
CGAGAGGTCGTACTTCGAGGCCTCGATCTCCTTCGGGTCCTCCTCGTCGAGGTCGCGCAGCTCCAGCACGTCGGGGTGCCGGAAGAGCGCGTTGTCGTCGAAGTTGAGCTTGGCGTCGAGCGCCATCACGCTGCCGTCCGTCGTCGTGACGAGCGGGTTGATCTCGGCCAGCGAGCAGTCGAGCTCGCAGAACAGCTTGGCGAGGCTCTGCAGGAACTGCACGGCCTCCGGCACGGACGCGGCGGGGATGCCGATGCCCTTCGCGAGGCGCTCGGCGTCGGCGGCGGCGAGGCCGGCCTTCGGCGAGTAGGCCGCCTTCAGGATCAGGTCCGGCGTGTTCGCCGCGACCTCTTCGATCTCGGTGCCGCCCTCGGAGCTCGCCATCATGACGGGCCGCTGCAGCTCGCGGTCGACGACGATGCCGATGTAGTACTCCTTCGCGATCGAGGAGCCCTCCTCGACCCAGAGGCGACGGACCTCCTGGCCCTCCGCTCCGGTCTGGTGGGTGACGAGCGTCTTGCCGAGGATGTCCGCCGCGGCTGCGCGGGCCTCGTCGGCGCTCTTGACGAGCTTGACGCCGCCGGCCTTGCCGCGGCCGCCAGCGTGGATCTGAGCCTTGACGACGCAGAGGTCGGTGCTGAGCGCCTCGTAGGCGGCGACGGCCTCGTCGACCGTCTTGCACTCGTGCCCTTCCGGCACCACCAGGCCGTAGCGCTTGAACAGCTGCTTGCCCTGGAATTCGTGGATGTTCATGGAGGTACGGGGGTCCGTTGCGAGAGTCCGGGGAGGCGCGATTCGGCGCGAAGGGCCGTCCGCTCCGCGGGAGATTTCGCGAAGAGTCTAGCCACTGCTCCGAGGCCGAACCAGGCGCCGCGGCCCGCCTCTTGTCCGATCGCATAGAATTCCCGCCATGCCCACCGACCCCCCCGGCGAGCTCCTCGTCGACCACGAGCTGGAAGCGCTCTTCGGCCGCGCCATCCTCGCTGGATCCGCGGACCTGCCCCTCTCGAACGCGCAGGTTCAGCCCGCCAGCCTGGACCTGCGCCTCGGCCGCGTCGCCTACCGCATGCGCGCCGGCTTCCTGCCCGGCGACGTGCCCCTCGAGACGCGCCTCGAGCGCCTCGCCATCGGCGAGATCCCCCTGGACGGGGCCGGCGGCGTGCTCGAGCGCGGGCTCGTCTACCTGGTGCCCCTCGAGGAGGAGCTCGACCTCCCCGCCGGGATGCGCGGGCGCTTCAACCCCCGCTCGTCCACCGGGCGCTGCGACGTCTTCACGCGCGTGCTCGCGAGCGGGCACCCGCGCTTCGACGAGACCTCCGAGGGCTACCGCGGCAAGCTCTGGCTGGAGGTCTCGCCGCTCTCGTTCCCCGTCCACCTCGCGCGCGGCGATCGGCTCGCGCAGCTGCGCCTGCAGCGCGGACGCCCCGCGCTGCCCAAGGACGAGCTCGAGGCGCTCTGGGAGCGCACGCCGCTCTGCTTCGAGGGTGAGCGCGCGCTGGGCCTGGACGAGGTGCGCATCGACGGCGACGGCTGCCTCGAGCTCCGCGTGGGCCTCACCGGCCGCGACCCCGCCGGCTGGCGCGCCGCGGCGCACACCGACGTGCTGCACTTCGCGTCAGAGGGTCGCCACCCGCGCCACGACTTCTGGGAGGCGGTGCACGCGCCCGAGGGCCGCTGCATCCTCGCGCCGGAGTCGTTCTACATCTTCGCGTCGCGGGAGCGCCTGCGCATCCCGCCGCACCTCGCCGCCGAGATGCTGCCGGTGGACATCGGGATCGGCGAGCTGCGCAACAACTACGCGGGCTTCTTCGACAACGGCTTCGGCTGGCGCGAGGACGACGAGCCCGGACCGAAGGGCACGCCCGCGGTGCTCGAGGTGCGCGCGCACGACGTTCCGTTCCTCGTCGAGGACGGCCAGGCCTTCTGCCGCCTGCAGTTCTTCCGCACCTCGAGCCCGCCGGCGCGGCTCTACTCGCGCGGCCGCAGCGGCGCTTCCTACCAGAACCAGGACCTGACCCTGGCGCGCGCCTTCCGCTAGCGATGGAGGTCGAGATCCTCCGCGCGCTCGACGTGCAGCTCGTGCGCGAGCTGTCGCTCGTGCTCAACTCCGTCGGCATCCAGCACCGGGTCGTCGGCAACCAGCATCAGCAGTGGATCCTGACGAGCGAGGAGAACGCGCGCGCCGCGCTGGAGGAGCTCGCGAACTACCAGCGTGAGAACACCAGCGCGCGCCGGCGCGAGCCGCGGCTCCTGCCGAAGCCCGGTGGCTGGACGCAGGCGCTCCTGTGGTTCGCGGTCCTCTCGCTGACGCACGTCCTCGCGCAGGCTGGCAGCTTCGGCGTGAGCTGGAAAGCGGCTGGCGCCGTCGACGGCGTGAAGGTCTTCGCGGGCGAGCTGTGGCGGCCGATCACCGCCCTCACGCTGCACGCGGACTTCGAGCACCTCGCGGGCAACCTCGCCTTCGGGGCGCTCTTCGTCGTGCTGCTGCACCAGGTGCTCGGCGCACCGCTGACCTGGGCGCTGGTCGTCGCTGGCGGCGCCACGGGCAACCTCATGAACGTCGCGTTCCGCGGCGAGGAGCTGCGCTCCCTCGGCGCATCCACGGCCGTCTTCGCGGCCCTCGGCAGCCTCACTGCGGTGCAGTGGTCGCGCAAGGCAGCGACGCCCGGCGCGAAGGCCAAGCGCTGGATCCCGCTGATCATGGGCGTCCTGCTGCTCGGCTGGAACGGCATGGGGCGCACGCACCACGACCCCTGGCTCGGTATCCAGCGGCCGGTCGACGACAACACCGACGTCGGCGCGCACATCGCCGGATTCCTCTGCGGGCTCGCGCTCGGGGCGCTGGCCTGGCGCCTGCGCGGGAAGGGCAAGATCACGCCGCGCGTCGAGCAGGTGCTGGCCGTCGCGGTCCCCTTCCTGGTCGTCCTGGCCTGGGGACTGGCGATCCAGCTGGGGTGAGGGCGCGCCGCGCACAGCGGCTTTGCGAGGCTCGAACGCGGGCGCGCATCCGCGACGGACCTGGAGCCGAAGTCTGCGGCAACCGCCCCTCCAGGAACCCCGACTCGGAGACCCCTCCATGAAGCTCACCCTCGCCCTCTGCGCGCTCACGCTCGCCGCCCACACACCCGCCGACCCCACGATCGCGGAGCTCGCCGCCGGCAAGCAGTTCTCGACGCTGCGCGCCGCCCTCGAGGCCGCGGAGCTGACCGACGCTCTCGCCGCCAAGGACGCGAACCTGACCGTGTTCGCGCCGACCAACGCAGCCTTCGCGAAGCTCGGGGAGCACGAGCTCCAGCGCCTCCTCCAGCCGGAGAACAAGGCGGAGCTGCAGAGCATTCTGCTCTATCACGTCGCCGGTTCGCGGCTGGACGCCGCGACGATCACGCGCCGCGCCGGCGTCACCACGCTCGACGGCCAGCGCATCGACGTCGACCTGGAAGACGGCGCCGTGCTGCTCGATGGCGCTCGCCGTCTGCAGTCGGTCGACCTCTCGGCATCGAACGGCATCGTCCACACGATCGACACGGTGCTCGTCCCCGAGCGTCAGAACGTGGTCGAGCTCGCGGTCAGCGCCGGGAGCTTCGAGTACCTGATCGCCGCTGCGAAGGCCGCGGGCCTCGCGGACGTGCTTCAGGGTGACGGACCGTTCACGGTGCTCGCCCCCACCGATGCGGCCTTCGAAGCCCTCGGCGAGCAGACGATCAATGCGCTGCTCCAGCCGGAAGCCAAGGACCAGCTCCAGCGCATCCTGCTCAACCACGTGATCCCGGGTCGGGTCTACGCGGACCAGGCCGCCGGCGCCGCGACGGCGGACACGCTCGCGGGCACCTCCCTGAGCTTCCGGATCGAGGACGGCGGCCTGACCGCCGGCGGCGCCAAGGTGCTCGCCAACGACCTCGAGGCCTCGAACGGCGTCGTCCACGTGATCGACCGCGTGCTGATTCCGGCGGCCCCGCGCGGTCGCCTGATGTTCGGCTACCAGAGCGAGCGTCCGAGCCCGTCGCTGGCAGCGCAGCTCGGCGTCGACCCCGACGCCTCGGTCGTGATCACCGAGGTCACGCGCAAGGGCAACGGCCTGCAGCCCTTCGACATCATCGTCGCGGTGGAGGGCAAGCCGTACTCGGCGGACCTCGTCGCGCAGGTCAAGGAGCGCAAGGGCTACGGCGGCGCGGCCACGATGGAGGTCTTCCGCGGCGGCAAGCGCCAGCAGGTGAAGGTCTCGATCGGCGTCGACCCCAACTGAGCCCCGCCTCTCACGACGAGCGCGCCCGCCGCTGCCCCGCTTCGAGCCGGGGCGCCGGCGGGCGCGCGGTCTTTGGGGTCCGGGGCGTGCGGTCCCGATGGCGTGCGGTCCGGGCGCATCGAGTGGAGCGCCGCTCGCGCGTCCCCTGCGCAGGGCGCCGACGCACTCCGATCCTGGCAGGCTGCGGGATGGAACCTACGCGTCGAGCCCTCCGCCTCGCCGAGCCATGTGGCTGGACGGGGCGGAGGGCCCGGCGAGGGGAGCTCGAGAGCTCTAGCCGCGGCGACGTGCTGAAGCCGCGGCGACTCCAGATGGAGCCGCGAGGACCTAGATGGAACCGTGACGAGCGCGCTGGCGCTTGTTGATCTTGCGCCCACCGGCCGTCTTCTGGCGGGTGAGGAAGCCGGTCTTCTTGGCCTTCTTTGTCTTGCTGTTACGGATCTTGACCTTCATGGCAGCGCTGGCTGGAGGGGTCCCGGGGTCGGAGGAGCCGAGCAGCATAGCGGCCGCCCCGGCGAACGCCAGGCCCTTTCGGGGAGTTCCCGGGCAGCGCCGCGAGTAGACTCC
>CAYGST010000419.1:0-4770 GCA_964352415.1 uncultured Planctomycetaceae bacterium
TCCGCGCACGGTCAAGAGCTGGGCGGCGGCCGGGCTCGCGCGACTGCGCAAGCGCCTGGGGGAGGACGCATGACGAACGTCGATCCGCTGCTCGAACGCCTGCTCCGGGCCACGCCCCGCCCGGTGCCTTCCGTCGAGCGCCTGCTCGAACGTGTCGACGCCGACGCGCGCAGCGAGCCGGCGAACGCGCCGTTCCCGCTCGCGGCCGCAGCGAGCCTCGCGCTCGGCGCCCTCGGCTCCACGCCCGCCTGGATCGAAGCGTCCGCCGTCGAATCCGAGCGCACCGCCTTCGCCGCCGAGGTGACGAGTGAGGCGCTCGAGCGACTGCGCGCGGAGCTGCACGGGCCGCAGCGCTCCGAGTAGCGCCACGACGGACAACGACGAACACATGACCGACTCCAAGAACCCCACGCCTCCCATGAACACCGAAGCCGAAGCCCCCGTGAAGCCGCGCCGCTGGACGCCGCTCTGGCTCGCGCTCGCGACCTCGCTGGCCCTCGCCTACGGCGCGACCGTTCCGGCGCCGATGTTCGAGGTGCCGCGTCGCTCCGACCTCGTCGCGGTCTCCGTGATCGGGCTCCTGCCGGTCGCGCTGCTGGTGCTGGGGACGATCGGCATCGTCGCGCTGCTGTGCGGGCGCGACGATGCGCGCGCCGGCTTGCGGCACCTGGCCGGTCGTGCGCAGGAGTCCGAGCTGCCCCGGGCGGCTTACGCGCTCGGGGTCGCCGCGAACTGGCTGACGAACCTCGGCCTGGCGGTGGCAGCGATGGCGATGCTCGGGCTGTTCGACTACACGCGGGTGCTCACCGCGGAGACGGGCAGCGCCTACGGAAATCCAGCGAACATCGCGGCGTTCGTCCAGGTCGTCCTGCTCGCCGTGCCGACCGGCGCGCTGCTCGGCCGCTGTCTGCTCGGCAGCGCAGCCGAGTCCGCGGCGCTGCGCGCGGGCGTCACGCCGCCCAGGTTCCAGACGAGCTGGCTGTTCGCCTCCCTCGTGATGCCGTCCGTCCTCGTGATGATGATGTTCGCGAAGTTCCCGACCCTCTGAGCCGACCATGAAACTCCCCAAGCTCGTCACCTTGTTCCTCGCCTGGGCGCTGCTCGCGCTCGTGCTCCTGCGCTTCGTGCCCGCCCTCGGCGACATCATCGAGCTGCGCACGTTGCTGTTCGTCGTGGGCATCGCGCCGGTGTACGGCCTCGCCGTACTCGGCGCGGCGGACGTGTTCGGTGCGCTGCGTGCCGGCCTCGGTCTCGGGGGCGCCGACGTGCCGCCCGAGACGCGCGCGCGCTACTCCGGCGCCCTGCGCATGCTGGGCGATCTGAGCCTCGCGGCGGGTGTCTTCGCCTTCTTCGCGACTGTCATCGCGACGTTCAACGCGATGGCCATGGCGGGCGGGAACGCGAGCGCGGTGCAGGTGCTCGGCGGCGCGTCGACGACCTTCCTCGCGCCGCTCTACGGTTTCCTGCTGCGCTCCTTCGTCTACGGGCCGATGGCGTCGGGGCTCGCGGAGCCGGGCTCCTGGCTCGGCAGCGAGCTCGAGGGTTGAGCCACGTCGCTCCCGGCGCGCGCGGTCAGATCGTGATCGTGCCGCGCAGGTAGAGCACCGCGTCGCCCGCGAGTGCGACGCGGTCGCCGCGCAGCTCGCAGTGCAGCTCGCCGCCACGCTTCGAGATCTGGTGCGCGACGAGACCCGGCTTGCCGAGGCGCTCCGCCCAGTACGGCGTCGAGGTGCAGTGCGCCGAGCCAGTGACCGGGTCCTCGTCCACGCCGCAGTTCGGCGCGAAGAAGCGCGAGACGAAGTCGACGCCGTTCGTCGCGCCAGCGGCCGTCGCAATCACGGGCTCGAACGAGGCCAGCGCGCCGAAGTCTGGGGCGAGCGCGCGCACGGCGGCTTCGTCCTCGTAGACGACGAGCCAGTACGGCCCCGCGTGCACTTCGACGGGCGTCGGCTCTCCGAGCGCGGCGACGAGCTCCGGCGCGGCGTCGACCCTCGTCGCGGGGCGCGCGGGAAAGTCGAGCAGGAGACGCCTCTCGTCGCGCGTCACGTTCAAGCGACCGCTCGAGGTGTCGAAGCGCAGCTCCTTCTCTTCGTAGCCCAGCTCCTCGAACAGCACGAAGGCGCTCGCGAGCGTCGCGTGGCCACAGAGATCGACCTCTGCGGTCGGCGTGAACCAGCGCAGGCGGAAGGCGTCGCCCTCGCGCACGAAGAAGGCCGTCTCGGACAGCTGGTTCTCCAACGCGATGCTCTGCATCACGTCGTCCTCGAGCCACGACTCGAGCGGGCACACGGCGGCGGGGTTTCCGCGGAAGACCTCGGAGGCGAACGCGTCGATCTGATAGAGCGGGAGTTGCATCGCGGCATTGTAGACCCAGCGTCTCGATGGGAACGGGTCGCCGTGCCGTCTGGTCGATGAGCGCCGGGCGGCGGTAGACTTCGCGCATGCGCTCTCCGCTCCCCTTCACCCTCCTGCTCCTCGCGAGCCTCTCTGCCTGCGCGACGCCGGACGCGCCCGCCGAGGTCGGCACGCTGCAGCAGTGGGGTCAGCTGCGGAACGTGATGCGCGACGGCGAGACGTTCCGCCGCGTCCGTTTGAGCCAGGTCGCGCGGCCGGGGACCTGGGGCGTTGGCGCGCTCGCGGAGCTCGCTGGTGAGGTGACCGTCCTCGACGGCGTCGTCACGATCGCCGAGGTCCGGCACGGTGAACCGCACCTGCGCGCAGCGACCTCGCGAGACTTCGCGACCCTGCTGGTGCTCGCGGAGGCGGACGGCTGGGCAGAGCGCGAGGTTGTCGCCGCGCGGACGCCGGACGTGGACGTGGTGCTCGACGCCGGCGTGCGCGCCCTCGGCTTCGACCCCGAAGCGAAGCCCGTCGCGATCCGCCTCGAGGGCGAGTTCGACGAGCTCGACCTGCACGTGATCGCTGGCAACTGCCCGATCGCGAACCCGGACGGCCCCGCGCCGTGGCGCTGGTCGGGCGCCGGTGCACGCGGCACCCTCGTCGGCGTCTTCGCCCCTGGCCGCGCGGGGGACCTGACCCACCACACGCACCCGTTCCACCTGCACGCGCTCGTGACGACGCCGGAAGGCGAGACCGTCTCGGGCCACGTCGACGACGTCGCCTTCGCCGAGGGCGTCCGCCTGTTCGCCCCGGCGCTGGCGGATCGCTGACGGGGAGCGCCGCGGACTCCCGGGCTCGCGACCATGCGCAGTCAGCCCTCGACGGCTCGCCGCTCCGGCGCCAGGCCCAGGGCCTGCAGGCTGCCGAGGACGGCGACCGGAACGGCCAGCAGCGAGACGAGGACGCGGCCGTCGGCGGAGAGGAGGTCCGGTGCGAACAGGACCAGCGCCATCGAGCCGAGCACCCAGGCCCAGTCCCCGGCGACGAAGGCGACCAGGTCGCGGCGGGTCGGGCCGCGCCCGAGGCTCCAGAGCAGGAGGCCCGCGAAGACCAGCAGCCCGGCGCCGATGCCAGGGATCCACGGCCCCGGGGGCAGGCCGAGGTGCCGGGCCAGGGGCTCGTGCAGGAGGAGGGCGAGGCTCCCCGTCAGGGTCGAGAAGGCGGCGTTGGCGAGGAGGGCGCGGCGCACGATGGTGGCGTCTTGGGGATGCATGGCAGGTCGATGGCGGGTATTCGGTGCTCCGCAGCGCGAAGCTATAGCTTTATAAAGTCTCTGCGGGCCGTGGCTGCTATAGTTTTCTCAAGTTTAATTTCCGGGCCCATCCGCAGGCCCTAGGCTCTCCCCATGGCCCAGCGCTCCTACCGCCAGCACTGCTCCCTCGCCCGCGCCCTCGACCTGGTCGGCGAGCGCTGGACGCTGCTCCTGATGCGCGACCTCTGCTGCGGGCCGCAGCGCTACGGGGAGCTCCTCGCGGGGCTCCCGGGCATCGGCACGAACCTGCTGGCCGCGCGGCTGAAGACCCTCGCGGCCGAGGGACTGATCGAGAAGCGCGCGGCGGGGGACTACGCCCTGACCGCCGCCGGGCGCGAGCTGGAGCCGGCGCTCGTCGCTCTGGCGCGCTTCGGGGCCGCGCGACTCGGCGATCCGCAGGAGGGCGAGCTGTGGCGCGCGCTCTGGACGCCGCTCGCGATGAAGGCCGGCTTCCATCCCGAGCGCAGCGCGGGCGTCGACGACGAGTACGAGTTCCGGATCGACGAGGAGACGTTCTGGGTGCGGGTGCGCGGCGGCGCCGTCACGACCGGCGGCGGCCACGCCAAGCTGCCGGACTTCGTCCTGACGACGAGCGGGCAGGGCCTGCTCGAGCTGGCGAACGGTGGGCGGTCGCCGGCCGAATTCGTGCAGCGCGAGGACGTCGAGTTCGCGGGCGCGCTCCCGGCGCTCGAGCGCTGCGCGCGGCTGTTCGCGCGGTAGATGGAGGTTCGCCCGGATGGCGACGACGGGGTCGCCGCGGCGCTCCTGGGGGCCTCGGCTACACTGCTCAGCCCGCACGCCCTCCCACCGCACGCCCATGATGCTCTTGACACCCTTCGTCGCCGCGGCGCTGTCGCTCGGCTCCGGCGCCACCGACGTCCCCGAGCTCACCCTGACCGACGCCAAGGTCACGGCCTCGTCCGCGGTCGACTCGAACGCGAGTCGCCTCGAAGAAGCGAGTCACGCCATCTGGGAGCACGCCGAGCTCGCGCTGCGTGAGAGCCAGTCCTCGAAGCTGCTCGCGGATCTGCTCGAAGCGGACGGCTTCACCGTCGAGCGCGGGGTCAGCCAGATGGACACGGCCTGGGTCGCGAGCTTCGGTAGCGGCGAGCCGGTCG
>CAYGST010000420.1:0-4756 GCA_964352415.1 uncultured Planctomycetaceae bacterium
CCGAAGGCCGCCTACCTCGCTGTCCTCGCCCCCGAGGGCAAGAAGGCCGCGCTTGCGATGGGGGTGGAGATCGCCTCGGCGGCGCAGGCGGAGTTCGATGGTAAGGCGCGCAAGACGCGCTTCACGGACGCGAGCGGCGGTCCGGTGCGCAGCGTCCTGCTGGTGGGCCTCGGTGCCGCGAAGGAGCTGAAGGCGGAGGGCCTCAGGCGCTCTGCCGCCATTGCGGTGCAGCAGGCCGAGAGCGCTGGCCATTCCGCCTGCGCGATCTACGTGGACGACTCCGTGGCCATGCTCGCGGGCGGTCCCGAGGCCGTGGGGCAGGCCGTGGCCGAGGGCGCGCGCATGGGGCACTACCGCTACGACCTCGGGAAGAGCAAGCCGGAGCCGCGCAAGCTGAAGTTGGTGCACGTGCACGGTGACGGAGCCGCGTTCAAGAAGGGCGTCGCGCGCGGACTGGCGCTCGCCGAAGCGAACCTGTTCACGCGCGACCTGCAGAACCAGGCGGGCAACCAGATGACGCCGAGCGCCCTCGCCGACCAGGCCCGGGGCCTCGCCAAGAAGTCGGCGAAGATCACCTGCAAGGTGCTCGATGAAGCAGCGATGAAGCGCATGGGCATGGGCCTCCTGCTCGGTGTGTCAGCCGGATCGGAAGAGCCCGCCAAGCTGATCCACCTCGTCTACTAGCCGAAGGGCAAGTCGAAGGGCAAGATTGCGCTCGTCGGTAAGGGCCTGACATTCGACGCCGGCGGCATCAGCCTGAAGCCGGGCCGCGGCATGGACGAGATGCGCTACGACATGTCGGGGAGCGCCGCGGTCATCGGCGCCTTCCATGCACTGACCGCCATCGACGTCCCGTACGAGGTCCATGGCATCGTGCCGACTTCTGAGAACATGCCGGACGGCAAGGCGACCAAGCCCGGCGACATTCACACGGCGATGAACGGTAAGACGGTCGAGATCCTGAACACGGACGCCGAGGGTCGCCTGATCCTCGGGGACGCGCTGTGCTACACGGTCGAGAAGGTCAAGCCGGATACGATCGTCGATCTCGCGACGCTGACCGGCGCAGTCATCATGGCGCTCGGCCACGAGATGTCCGCGATCTACCCGACGACCGACCGCCTGCGCGACGCGCTCATGGCTGCCGGCGAGGCGAGTGGCGAGCCCGTCTGGCCGATGCCGGTCCCGGAGGCCTTCACCGAGAACCTCGCCGCCGGCCCGGCCGACCTGCGCAACATCACGACGCCCAACATGGGCGGCGGTTCGATCGCGGGCGCTGCCTTCCTGAAGGAATTCGTCGGCGACACGGAGTGGTGCCACATCGACATCGCGGGCACGGCCTGGGGACAGAACGCGCGGGACTACACCGGCGGCACGGGCGGCACCGGGTTTGGAACTCGTCTGTTGATCGAGTATCTTTCCCGCTGATTCTGGGGGCCAAGCGGCGAACTCTCGCCGGACGCGGGTCCCGGATCCCCCTCATCGCAGCACCTTCTCCCAGAGGCGCGGGGCCCCGGCAGGGGCCGTGCGACCACGAACGTGACCGTCAAGGAATCCACTCTCGTCCCCGGACTGGCCGGTGTTCCGGCCGCTGAATCGGCCATCAGCTACATCGACGGACAGGCCGGGGTGCTCGAGTACCGCGGCTTCCCCATCGAGGTGCTGGCCGTCGAGAGCACGTTCGAGGAGACCGCGTGGCTCCTGTGGCACGGGACGCTGCCGACCCAGGCCGAGCTCGAGATCTTCACGGCGCAGCTCGTCGCGTACCGCGACGTTCCGCAGTCCGTGCTCGACACGCTGAGGAGTCTGCCGCGGGACGGTCACCCGATGGCCGCGCTGCAGGCGGGCTACGCGTCGCTCGGGATGAGCTGGCCGGACTGCAAGGTCTCGGACCCGGCAGCGCGTGCGGACGCCTACGCCCGACTCGTCGCGGCGACGCCGGTCCTCGTAGCGGCCTTCGAGCGGGTGCGTCAGGGCAAGGGCATCGTCGCCCAGGACGCGAGCCTCGGCAGCGCGGCGAACTTCCTCTGGATGCTGAACGGCGAGAGGCCCGCCGAGCTGGTGGCGCGCGTCCTCGACGTGGCGCTCATCCTGCACGCGGACCACACGATGAACGCGTCGACGTTCACGGCGCGGGTCGTGGCCTCGACCGAGTGCGACCCGTACAGCATGTGCGCTTCGGCGCTCGGCTCGTTGAAGGGCCCGCTGCACGGCGGCGCCAACGAGCGCGTGCTGATCCAGCTCGAGGCGATCGGCTCGAAGGAGGCCGTCGCGGGCTGGTTCGCGAAGCAGCAGGCCGCGAAGGGCAAGATCATGGGATTCGGGCACCGCGTCTACAAGACGAAGGACCCGCGCTCCAAGCTGCTCCAAGACCTGGCGCAGGAGATGTTCGAGCAGTTCGGCAGCACGCCGATCTACGACATCGCCACCACGCTCGAGGACGAAGTCGTGAAGCACCTCGGCGGCAAGGGCATTCACCCGAACGTCGACTTCTTCTCGGGCATCGTCTATCAGAAGATGGGGATTCCGACGGACGTGTTCACGCCCATCTTTGCGATCGCGCGCGTCTCCGGCTGGCTCGCCCACTGGGACGAACAGATGGCCGACAACCGCATCTTCCGCCCGGCGCAGGTCTTCACCGGCAGCCACGGCGCAGTCTACACGCCCATTGCCGACCGCTGAGGCAAGTGGGCTCGGGGACTTCCCTCGACGCCCTTCGGCTTCGGTTTTTTAGAGGGAAACGCCATGAGCGATCTGGAAGAGCTCGGAGCCCGCGGCGACGCAGCCGACGACGATTACTTCGAGAGTTACTCCGGTGCCGAAGTGCACCGCATGATGCTCGGCGACCGTGTTCGCACGGAAGCCTACCGCGATGCGCTCGAAGCGATCGTGAAGCCCGGCGACCACGTCCTCGACGTCGGCGCCGGAACCGGCATCCTGAGCCTGTTCGCCGCGCGCGCGGGGGCCGAGCGGGTCTGGGCCGTGGACAGCTCCGAGATCCTCGACGCGGCCGAGCGGCTGGTCGTGGAGAACGGCTACGCGGAGGTCATCGGGTGCATCGATGGGCGCGCGGAGTCGATCGAGCTCCCCGAGCAGGTCGACGTGATCGTCTCCGAGTGGATGGGGCTGTTCGCGTTGACGGAGGCGATGTTCGTCAGCGTCATCGCGGCGGCGGACCGGCACCTGAAGCCCGGCGGACAGCTGATCCCCGGGCGGATCGGGCTCTACTTCACGCCGGTCCAGGGCGACAAGCACTACGAGAATCACGGCCCGGGCTTCTGGAAGGAGGACCTCTACGGCTTCGACTTCTCGTCGATGGTGAATTACGAGATCGCGAACTTCGACTCGGTGACGATCGAGGGGAACGACTGCATTCCGCTCGCCGAAAAGGGCCTGCTCATCGATCTGGACTGCCACACCGCGGCCGAAGCCGACTATTGGTTCGACACGCGACTCTCGTTCACGGTGACGAAGGCGGGGAAGCTCCAGGGCTTCCTCGGACACTTCGAGGCGGAGCTGGCTCCGGGCATCGTCCTCTCGACCGCGCACGACCAGCCGATGACGCACTGGCGTCAGTCCTGGTTCCCGGTGCGCGAGCGTGAGCTCGAGGTGGGCGACGTGCTCGACCTGCGCTTCCGCGCGCGCGCGGACGAGACCGGCGCCGATCCGCGCCGACCGGTCTACTTCATGGAAGGGTCGTGGCTGCGGGACGGTGAGGAGCTCGACAAGTTCTTCTACTGCCACCACGGAACCTACGAGTAGCGGCGGGGGGGCGATGGATCCGCTCACGGGGCCCGAGGCTGCTCGCAGTCGGCGCATCGGGCTCCTCATGGCCTTCTCCTGCACGCTGCTGTGGGGTTTTCTGGCGATCATCATGAAAGTCGCGTCGGAGGACGTCGACTCCCTGACGATCGTCTGGTTCCGCTTCACGTTCGCCTTCGCGGTGCTCGGCGGCGTGTACTTCCTGCGGCACCCCGGCGATCTGCGGATCCTGATCGCTCCGCCGCTCTTCGGGGTGCTCGCGGCCGTCGCGCTGACCTGCAACTACATCGGCTACATGAGCGGGCTCGCCGCGACGACGCCGAGCTTCGCGCAGATCCTGATCCAGGCGGGGCCGCTGCTGCTCGCCATCGGCGGCGTCGTGCTGTTCGGTGAGCGTCTCACCAAGCGTCAGGCGTTCGGCGGGTTGCTGGCCATCGCTGGCTTCGGCGTCTTCTACTGGGATCAGTACGGGGCGGCGGTCGTGCCGCGCGAGACGCTGCGGCTGGGGATCGGCTACCTGATGTTCGCCTCGGTGACCTGGGCGGCCTACGCGATCCTGCAGAAGAAGCTCGTGGGCAGGGGCCACGCGCCGCAACAGCTGAACCTCCTGCTCTACGCGCTGCCGGCGCTCGTCCTGTGGCCGTGGGCGAACTTCGCGTCGCTCGGCGCGCTGAGCGTCGGCGGCTGGGCGCTGATGACGTTCCTGGGCGCGAACACGCTCCTCGCCTATGGCGCGCTCGGTGAAGCGCTCAAGCGCCTGCCGGCCTATCAGGTGAGCCTGATCATCACCTGCAACCCCCTGATCACGCTTTCGGCCATGGAGGCGCTGCAGGTGCTCGAGCCCAGCTGGCTTCCGCCGGACGCGGTCGGCGCTCTCGGCTACGCTGGCGCCGCGCTGGTGCTCGGTGGCGTCGCCTGCGTCCTGCTCAAGGCACCGCGCCCGCCCCGCCCCGCGTCCCCGGCCACGACGACCTGACTCCGGATGCGTCAGGTC
>CAYGST010000421.1:0-4755 GCA_964352415.1 uncultured Planctomycetaceae bacterium
CCGATCGAAGGGCGACATCGCCAGCCGGCGTTTTTCAATCAGGTTCCGAGCATGAAACGCCTCAGCCGACGTCGCGGGCGACGTCGAAGCGCTGGAGCATGCGGCCGCCCACCCAGGCGAGGAGCAGGTCGAAGGCGACGAGAACCACGAAGCCCACGGCCGCGGAGATCCAGGCCGCTTGCACCTCGGTCAGGCCGATCTCCTCCGGTCCGAGCGTGAACAGCACGGCCGCGGTCGCTGCCACCAGTCCGAGGATCACACCGATGATGATCATGCGCAGGAGGAACAGCAGGATCGCGCGGCCGGTGTGGTGCAACGAGCCCTCCTGCCCCGGCACCAGGCGCACGGGCGCGAACAGGAAGACCGCGTTGTCGACGGCCAGCCAGGCGAAGGCGAAGAACGGCAGCACGATCGGAATCGCCATGGAGATCGGGTCCGTGAGCCCGAGCACCGCCAGCCGGATCCAGATCGCGAGGCCGAGCAGCGCCGAGATCAGCGCGACCTGCGGTACGAGCGTACCCACGAAGACGCGCTGCGGCGCCACCGGCCAGGCCTTGATCTGGACCATGCGATCGAGGTCGGCCCGGAAGTCGAAGCGCAGCGCGCCCCCGAGGTACGTGATGCCCAGGAACGCGATCAGCGCCGAGCCGAGCAGCGAGAGCTCGTCGGGGTCGTTCCCCATCACGAAGGAGATGCCGCCGGTCACGAGCGTCACGATCAAGAGGCCGACGAGCAGCGTGCCCTTCGCCTTGCGCACGATCGAGACCAGCTTGATCCAGGAGACCGCGCCGACGGGACCGCGCCCGAAGAGCCGCGGCATGCGCCAGCGCGCCGTCTTGCTCGAGACCGCGCCGCCCGAGAACAGCCCCCCGCTGCGAATCTGCGTCAAGCGCTTGCTGATGCGCTCCGAGGTCTCGAGGGAGTGCTCGCGGTAATCGACCGGCAGGCGCGCCGTACCCTCGTAGAGCGTGAACGTGATCAAGAGGCACAGGCCGAGCCACAGCGCGAACTCGCCGCCACCGGCCGCCGTCATCAGGCGTGCGAACGGGTAGGCCGGCGCGAGCAGGACCTGCGCCCAGGTCGTCTCGAACAGCGCGGCGCCCTGACCGATCACGTCGACGTCCCCGAACAGCTTGCCGAGGAACCGGCCGCCGAAGATGGCCGTCATGATCAAGAGCCAGATGCCGACGCCGAAGAGGATCCGGACGAAGCCGGCGCCCTTGCCGTTCAGGAAGCGGATCGCGCGCGACTGCGCCCCACCGAGCAGGATCGACACCGCCTGACGCAGAACGCCGAGGGTGAGGAAGGTCAGGATCGCGCCGAGCAGCCCGAACGCGGGCACGGGCATGCGGTGGAAGGTGAGCAACCCGAGCACGACGGCGCCGAACACGGTCCGCCCGAGATCGACGAGCATCCGGAAGCGGACGAGGTCCGAGCGTGAGGTCGGTGCCGCGAAGAGCCGCTCGATGTCCTGCTTCGGAAAGTAGACGCCGCGCAGCGACGTCGCCGTGACGAGCGTGAAGACGCCGAAGATCGTCACGCCGAGCTGCGCCCACGGCAGCATGTCCTCCGGCATGGCGGACTCGCGCGAGAACGCGCTGCGGCCGAAGATCAGCGACGCGATCCAGCCGATGGAGATCAACCCGCCCACCCCGGCGAACAGGCAGCCGGAGAGCGTGCGCAGCTTGCGCAGCTGACGCCGGAAGGTGCCGCGCAGCTTCAGCCACGCGAGGTGCCGCAGGGCCGGGTTGCCGCCGATCACGTGCCGGAGTCGTCCTTCGGCGCCAGGCTCGAGCGGCCCTCGGTGATCGCCATGAAGATCTCCTCGAGCCGCGAGTGGCCGTCGGCCGCGTGGGCCGCACGAGCCTCCTCCAGGCTGCCGAGGAACTCGCGGCGGCCGCGGTTGATGATCAGGAGCTGGTCCGCCAGGGCCTCGATCAGCTCGAGCAGGTGCGACGAGAGGATCACGGCGGCGCCCGAGCGCGCGACCTCCGCGATCGCGTCCTTGGCGGAACGAATGCCGCGCGGGTCGAGGCCGCTGAGCGGCTCGTCCATCAGGATCACCTTGGGGTGCGAGAGCCACGCGCAGCAGAACGCAAGCTTCTGGCGCATGCCGCGCGACAACTCGCCGCCGAGGGCGTCGCGCTTCTCCGTCAGCTCGAAGCGCTCGAGCAGGTGATCCGCCTCCGGCTCCCAGTCCGCGACGCCGTACAGCTGCGCGGTGAACTCGAGGTGCTCGCGCACCGTCAGCGTGTCGAACGGCTGCGGGTCGTCCGGCACCCAGGCGAGCGCCTTCTTCGCCTCCACCTCGTCCGTGGCGAGGTCGTGGCCGCCCACGCGCACCGCGCCCTCCTGAAGCGGCAGCACGCCGACGATCGAGCGCAGCGTGGTCGTCTTGCCCGCGCCGTTCGGACCGACGAGGCCGAGGATCTCGCCTGCGCGCACCTGGAAGGAGAGGTTGTCGACGGCGACGGTGTCGTCGTAGCGCTTGCACAGGCCCGCGACCGAGAGCGCGATCGGGGCGGGCGGCGCGCCCGTCTTCGCAGGCGACTCCGCGGGCTCGACAGGCGCGAACGGCGCCGGTGAGGCGTTGGCGTCTTCCAGTTCGTCGTGGTCCATCGGGGTCGGGGTCCGGCCGAGCGCGGCGGCGGGCGCCGAGGGTAGCGCCCCCCCCGTCGCGGAGCCACCGGGCGCAGCGGATCCGCGCTGCGGCGGCGTGGGGCTCGGCTTCCGCCGAGGCCGTTGACAGCGACGCGAGGCGCCCGCGAGATGACGTTCCGCCAGGGGCCGCTGCGAAGGCGCCCCGCAGCGCGCACCGCCGCGCCCTCGTCTCATCCGGCAACTGAACCGCGGAGGCTCCCATGCTGAACTTCGAGATCGTCGCCCATCGGGGATACCCGAAGCGCTTTCCGGACAACTCGCTCTCGGGGATCCACGCGGCGATCGCCGCCGGGGCCCGCTACCTCGAGATCGACGTGCAGCTGTCGAAGGACGGGACGCCTTGGCTGTTCCACGACGAGACGCTGGAGCGCGTCTGCGGGGAACGCGGCCGGCTGGTCGACCTCGACGACGCCGCCATCGGCGCTCTGCGCGCGTCCGAGGCGGCGCGCCTGGGCGAGCGCTTCGCGGACGAGCCCGTCGCGCGGCTCACCGACGTGGCGCGCGCGCTCGAAGCGGCGCCGCAGGTCTTCACCTTCGTCGAGATCAAGCCGGTGGCCCTCGAGACCCACGGCGTGCAACGCGTCGTCGAGGCCGTGCTCGCGGAGCTGACGAAGCTCGGCGAACGCGCCGCCGTGATCTCGTTCACCTTCGAGGCCCTCGTCGCGTCCCGTGAGCGCGCCCCCCAGCACCCGATCGCGCCGATCGTGAAGGACTGGGACCAGGTGCACGGCGAGGCGGGCCAGCTGGAGCCCGAGTACCTCTTCTGCGACGTGCGCCGTTTGCCGGCCGAGGGCCCGCTCCAGCTGAAGCCGGAGCTCGTCGTCTACGAGGTCGTCGACCCGAACCTGGCTCTCGAGCTCGGGCGCCGCGGGGCGAAGTTCGTGGAGACCTTCGCCTTTCCCGAGATGCACGACGCGCTCGAACTGCGGGACGAGTGAGAGGAACTTCGGGCGCATTCGTGGACTCGCGCCGCCGCGCGACCTAGAACGCGAGGGACATGAGCACGCACGACTACGACGTCACGGTCATCGGCGGCGGCATCCACGGCGTCGGCGTCGCCCAGGCGGCCGCCGCCGCGGGACACCGCGTCTGCCTGCTCGAGGCGCGCGAGCTCGCCGCCGGTACGTCCAGCAAGTCGAGCAAGCTGATCCACGGCGGGCTGCGCTACCTCGAGAGCTTCGAGTTCGGGCTCGTGCGCGAGTCGCTGCGGGAGCGCGCCATCCTGCTGCGTGTCGCGCCGGAGCTGGTGCGGCTCGTGCCCTTCCTCATCCCGATCTACGGGACGACCACGCGCCGGCCGTACGAGATTCGCGCCGGGCTCACGCTCTACGCGCTGCTCGCCGGTCTCGGCCCGGGCGCGCGCTTCGGCAGCGTGCCGCGCGAGCGCTGGGAGTCCCTCGACGGACTGCGCCTCGAAGACCTGCAGCACGTCTTCCGCTACCACGACGCGCAGACCGATGACGCGGCGCTGACGCGCGCCGTGATGCGCTCGGCGCAGGAGCTCGGCGCCGAGCTGCGCCAGCCCGCCGAGCTGATCCGCGCGACGCGGCTCGAGCACGGCTACGACGTCCTCTACGCCCAGGGCGGCATGACGCGCGGCCTCTCCACCACCGTCCTCGTCAACGCCGGCGGGCCCTGGGCGGAGATCGTTCGCGCGAAGGTCGAGCCGCGCCCCGCGGGCTTCGCCATCGACCTCGTCGGCGGCACGCACATCGAGCTGCCGGGCCAGGTGACGTCCGGCTGCTTCTACACGGAGGCTCCGGACGACCGCCGCGCCGTGTTCACGATCCCGTGGAAGGGCCACACGATGGTCGGCACGACCGAGCGCATCCACGAGGGCGACCCCGCCACCGTCGCGCCGAGCGCTGCCGAGATCGAGTACCTGCAACGCACCTACCTGCACTACTTCCCGGGCCGCGACGCGACCGTGATCGACGCCTGGGCGGGGCTACGCGTGCTGCAGCGCAAGGAAGGTGCGGCGTTCAAGCGGACGCGCGAGACCGTCTTCCGCACTGACGGTCCGGGCCTCGTCAACTACCTTGCGATCTACGGCGGCAAGCTGACCGGCTATCGGGCAACGGCCGAGAAGGTGAT
>CAYGST010000422.1:0-3390 GCA_964352415.1 uncultured Planctomycetaceae bacterium
GCCATGGCGGGGGGCCGCCTCCCCCCGGCAGGCTCCGCCCGCGAGCCGGCCCCCCGCCATGGCTCCCGGGGAATCCGTCGATATACTCTGAACCCCCCAAACCGGGCGGCGTTGTCCCCTGACGACGCGCTCGACCGGCCCGAAGGCCGCTCCAAGGCCAGTGAAGGCCGTTTTCCAGCGCGTCCCCTCTCTCCTCCGATCACCGTTTCACGGCCCCCCGGCGGCCCGGCCCCAGTCCGCGGCCCCCTCCCGTCATGAGCGAAGACTTCAGCGACATCCAAATCGAGTCCAGTCTCCCCAAGCCCTGGGAGGAGGAGCAGACCTTCAACGACATCCTCTACGACTGGATGGGTCGGGCTCCGTGGCTCGCCATCTCGGCCGTGGCGCACGTCATGGTCTTCCTGCTCCTGGCCGTCATCCCCTGGACGATCTTCGAGAACCAGGAGGAGAAGAGCGTCGAGGCCAAGCTCGACCAGCCCGTCGAGGAGGTCTTCGAGGAGCCGGAAGAGGAAGAGCCGGAGCCGATCGAGGAGGAAGAGGTCGAGGAGGAGCCCGTCCTCAAGGACGCCGAGGTCTCCGACCACAACGAGACCGAGGACAACGAGGACTTCATGATGTCCGAGGGTGACCCGGACTTCATGTCCGACTCCCCCTTCGACGACAAGTCGCTCAACGACGTCATCGGCATCGGCGGCGGCGCCGGCGGCAAGTTCGGCGGGCGCTTCGGCGGTCGTCGCAACCTGCGCACCGCGGGTGGTTCCGGAACCGAGCAGGCGCTCAAGGACGGCCTCGAGTGGCTCGCCAACCACCAGAGCGACGACGGCTACTGGGACGCCGACGAGTTCATGGTCGAGTGCCCCTCGATCGATCAGTGCGAGGGCCCCGGCCACGCGGAGCACGACGTCGGCCTGACCGGCCTCGCGATGCTCGCCTTCATGGGCGACGGCCACACCACGCGCCAGGGCCTCTACAAGGACAAGGTCACGAAGGCCGTCAAGTGGATGCGCGAGCAGCAGGACTTCGAGAACGGCCTGTTCGGCGACAAGATCGGCACGGCGTTCCTGTACGACCACGGCATCGCGACGCTCGCGATGTGCGAGGCCTACTACTTCTCGAAGTCGCCGATCATCCGCAGCTCGGCCCAGAAGGCGATCGGATTCGTCACCCAGGCGCGCAACCCGTACGGGGTCTGGCGCTACGAGGTCCCGCCCGTCGGCGACAACGACACGTCCGTCTCCGGCTGGATGGTGTTCGCCCTCAAGTCCGCCGAGGAAGGCGGCCTGAAGATCGACTCGCAGGCCTTCGAGGACTCGATCACCTGGTTCGACGAGGTCACCGACCGCCAGAGCGGTCGCGTTGGCTACTCGGCCATCGGCGAGCCGTCCTCGCGGACGCCCGGCGTCAACGAGCACTACCCGCGTGAGAAGACCGAGGCCATGACCGCCGTCGGTCTCCTGTGCCGCTTCTTCCTGAAGCAGAACCCGGACGACGAGGAGATCATGGTCAAGCACGCCGACCTCATGCTCAAGGCGCTCCCCGAGTGGGACGACGAGGAAGGCCTGACGAACGACCTCTACTACTGGTACTACGGCTCCTACGCCATGTACCAGATGGGCGGCAAGCACTGGGCGGCGTGGAACAAGGCCATGAAGAAGGCCATCCTCGAGTCCCAGGACAAGACCGGCCACTCGAAGGGCTCGTGGAAGCCGAACGGTCCCTGGGGCCACGCCGGCGGCCGCGTCTACTCGACGGCGCTCTGCGTGTTGAACCTCGAGGTGTACTTCCGCTACGCCAAGGTGCTCGGCGCTCGCTGAGCCCGACGGCTTCGGGCACGCGAGCCCCGCAGGTCCCAGGACCTGCGGGGCTCGCTGCATTTGCGGGGGTGAGCCCCGCGCGCTCCCCTGCAGCACGCGAGCGAGTCGTGTCGTACGACCTCACGGAAGCGGGCGGCGACGCAACGCGACGCCCCTCCGAAGGGAGCTCATGCCGAGCGTTCGCACCCCTTGCTGGAGCGATCGAGTCCCCGCCGCGAGATCGCGCAGGCTGCCAGCGCATCGCGCTCACGCGTCGTGGTCGCGCAATGGGGTCGCAGATCTCCAGGGCGTTCGCTCCTTCGGTCGAACGGCGAGCACCGCGCAGCCACTCCATCGAATCGAGCGCGCAGGACTTGACTTGCCATGAACCAACCGGCGTCGATCTCGTTCTCGAAGGTGAAGCCCGCGCCAGTTCAACGACACTCCTTCGAACTCGAGCGCCGCTTCACGAACGCTGTCGATCGCCGCTCCTCGGCCCCGACGATCGACCTCCGTCTCGCGGCCTTCGTCTGTCATGCAACAGGGAACCGGTGTGTCCATCGAGAGCGCTCTGCCCAAGCCTTGGGAAGAGACGCCGTCCTTCAACGACCTCCTCTACGACTGGATGGAGCGCGCGCCGTGGCTCGCGATCTCCGCCGTCGCGCACGTGATGGTCTTCCTCCTGCTCGCGGTCATCCCCTGGACGATCTTCGAGAAGGAGCAGGAGAGCATCATCCACGCGAGGATCGACGCGCCGACCGCGGAGGTATCCAAGGAGCCGATCATCGAGCCGCCGCCGGTCATCGACGACATCGAGCCGACCGACGATCCCGAGCTGCAGGACGCCGACCTCGCGGACACGCCGCAGACCGACGACGCCCAGGAGTCCGACCAGGCGCTCGGCGATCCGGATCGGATCGCCGATGCACCGCTGGACTCGGAGTGGAAGAACGACCTGATCGGCGTCGGCGGCGGCGCCGGGGGCAAGTTCGGCGGGAACATCGGCGGCGGGCGGACCGCAGGCCCGCGCGGCGGGCGCGGCTCGGAGATCGCCGTCGCCAACGGGTTGATGTGGCTCGCGACCCACCAGAACCCCGACGGGAGCTGGGACGCGGACGGCTTCGATGCGAACTGCCCCTCCATCGACGGGTGCGAAGGCAGCGGCCACGGCGAGCACGACGTCGGCGTCACGGGGCTCGCGCTGCTCGCCTTCCTCGGCGACGGCAACACGACGACCCGCGGCCAGTACAAGGACAACGTCGTGCGCGCGGTGAAGTGGCTCTACCAGCAGCAGGACTTCGACAACGGCCTCTACGGCGAGCGGATCGGCACGGCGTTCCTGTACGACCACGCCATCGCGACGCTCGCGATGTGCGAGGCCTACTACTTCTCGAAGTCGCCCGTGCTGCTCGGCTCGGCCAAGAGGGCGATCAGCTTCGTCACGCAGGCCCGGAATCCGTACGGCGTGTGGCGCTACGACGTCCCGCCGACGGGCGACAACGACACGTCGGTCACGGGCTGGATGGTGTTCGCGCTGAAGTCCGCGGAGGAGGCCGGGATTCCGATCGATTCGCAGGCCTTCCCCGACACGCTCACC
>CAYGST010000422.1:3400-4754 GCA_964352415.1 uncultured Planctomycetaceae bacterium
GGCTGGACGAGGTCACGGATGTCACGACGGGGCGCGTCGGCTACTCCGCCGTCGGCGAACCCTCGTCGCGCGTGCCCGGCGTCAACGAGCACTACCCGCGCGAGTCCACCGAAGCGATGACGGCCGTCGGCCTCCTGTGCCGGATCTTCCTCGGCCAGACGCCGAAGGAGCATCCCGTGCTCGAGCAGCACGCCGACCTGCTCCTGCGCGCGCTGCCCGAGTGGGACGACGAGGAGGGCCTCACGAACGACCTCTACTACTGGTACTACGGCTCCTACGCGATGTACCAGCTCGGCGGCCGCCACTGGAAGGCGTGGAACAAGGCCATGAAGTCGGCCGTCGTCGAGTCGCAGGAGTCGAGCGGCCACGCCAAGGGCTCGTGGGAGCCGAACGGACCGTGGGGTCACGCGGGCGGCCGCGTCTACGCGACGGCGCTCGGCGTCCTGAACCTCGAGGTCTACTACCGCTACGGGCGCGTGCTCGGCGCGCGCTGAAGGGCGCGCGGTCACGCCCCGCTGAACGACCGTCGCCCGCCCTCGCCTTCGAGGGCGGGCGATGATGGTGGCCCTGCGCGCTGCTTCACGACTGCCAGGCCACGAACCAGGCGTTGCTGAAGTTCACGGTCGGCTGCGCGCAGAGGTTCAGCGCGTCGCGGTACCAGAGCTGGAGGAAGTCCGGGTCCCCTGGCGCCTTCCCCGCGCCGTAGGGCGCCCCCTTGAAGTTCGGGAAGTCGAGCGTGCCGGTGACGCTGGTGAGGACCTGACCGCGCTGAACCGAGGTCCCGCTCAGGCAGTAGAGCCCGTTCCCGAACGGGCTGCCGTTCGGACTGATCGTGCTGATCGGTGTGCGCACGATCAGACCGATGCCGTTCGACGGGAGGCCGCTCGCGTGCAGCGCGAACGTGTCCCCGGAGAGCGACGCGGAGCCACTCGCCTGCAGCACGGCGCCGACGCCGGTGGAGTTCGCGCAGCCCTCCCCCGCGCCGCCGAAGCCGGCGCAGGGACAGAGCACACCGCTGCCGTCGCCGAAGCAGTAGGCGCTGCCGACGTTGCCGCCGAGCGCGGCGATGGGCGAGGTGGCAGGAGCTAGTTCGCGCGGTGGCGCCGACGAAGCGGCGGCGGTGAACGCGGAGGCGAGGAGCAGCGAGGCGAGCAGCGCTGCACGGGAGGCCGAGGCCTCGAGCGAGTGAGAGACCATACGAGCGTGGGCCCAGGCGGAACCTGAGGTGCGAGTCTGGCCGGGGAGGCGCGCGCCCGAGGTGCGAGCAACGGACGACGCCCCCTGCGGCGGAAACGATCACTGGGGAGGTCGACACCTCGCGGTGGGCGGCGGCCCGCGCTGCATCGATCACGGG
>CAYGST010000423.1:0-4746 GCA_964352415.1 uncultured Planctomycetaceae bacterium
TACCTGTGCAGCGTCCCGCCCCGCGGCCGCGGGAGAGGTGCACGCTCCCGTCGGTCAGCGTCACCTCCACGACGTTCTCCTCGGCGATCGCAGAGGCGAGGGGGTCCCGCGGGGGAAGCGGTTCGAGGCCGACGTAGCCCCGGGGCCGCGCGCCGTCCAGCCGCAGACACGCCACCTGCCGCAGGGGAAACCGCTCGTCCCGGTTGCGCTCGAAGCCGGCGGCGTCGAGGGCTTCGACACTGATGTCGCGTTCGGCCAGCGAGACGCCGAGCACCTGCGCGATCACGCGCAGCTTGTCGGCCGCGTCGAGCCCGGAGAGGTCCCGCGCCGCGTCCGCTTCGGCGAAGCCCGCGGCGCGCGCCGCGGCGAGCGCCTGCTCCAGATCCGCGCCGCCCTGCACGGCGTCGAGCACGTAGTTCGACGTGCCGTTGAGAACGCCGCGCACGGTGGTCACGCGCCCTTCCGGGAGCCACCCGAGTCGCTCGAGGATCGGCGTGCTACCGCCCACCGAAGCGCTCGCGAGGAGCCGCGCACCGCAGCGACTCGCGGTGGCCCTCAGCGACTCGCCGCGCTCCGCGACGAGGCTCTTGTTCGCGGTCACCACGTCGATGCCACGCTCCAGCGCCTCCTGCACCAGCGCGCCCGCCGCTCCTGTGCCTCCGATGCACTCGACGATCACGTCGGGCGCCGCGGCGAAGAGCTCCGCGAACGTGGCCACGAGCCGCGCCTCGGGAACGCCCGCGGCACGCGCCTTGGCGCGCGAGCGCTGCGCGACCGCCACGACCTCGACCTCAACGGCGCCGCTCGCGGCGGAGAGCGACTGGAGGGCGCTCCACACGCCTCCGCCCACGGTACCGCAGCCCGCCAGCGCGACCCGCAGCGGGCGCGGCGCGGGGGAGGAGACCTGCAGCAGGGACGGACCCGTACCGACGACGGTCGGCCGGTCTCCGCCGAGCCTCCCCACCGCGAACTCGACGCCCGACGAGCGAGCGAAGCGCACCGCCTTGTGCTGCACGATGCTCCCGTCCAGTCGCAACACGTCGTCCCAGGTCGCTCGCGCGTAGCGGCGCGGTGGCGGCCCGGCTCCCGCGGGGTCCGCTTCGTACAGCCCGTCGACGTCCTTCACGAGGTGGCAGCGCGCGCCGTCGAGGCCGCTCGCCAGGAAGAGCGCCGTGAGGTCCGAGCCGCCGCGCCCGAGCACGCAGGTCCCCCCCGCCGCGTCGCGCGCGGCGAAGCCTGGAACGACGGCGACCTCGTCGCGCGCGAACGCTGCGAAGAGGCGCGACGGATCGAAGCGCACCGGCGACGCGTCGAGCGCGTCGCCCTCGGCGCACAGATCGAGGGCCTCCGGCGATAGCACCCGCGCCGGCACGCCCGCGCGATCGAGCGCAGCGCCGAGCCACGCGGCGCTCTCCGCTTCGCCGGTGGCGAGCACGGCGGCGACGCTCTCCGCGCGCGCCGTCGGTCGCGCCGCACGGGCCTCCTCGAGCAGCGCGTCCGTCGCTCCATGGAACGCGGACACGACGGCGACCACGGGATGCCCCGCGCGTCGCCAGCGATGGATCTCGTGCACCACGGGCCCGAGAGACGCGCGATCGCGCAGGACCGAGCCCCCGAACTTGAGCACGATCGGCGCGCCGCTGCCGGCTCCGACCTGCGCGCTCATGACGCCACCCCCACCGGAGCGCCGCCCGCCACCGCGATCGCGGAGGTGAGGTCGTCCCAGATCGACTCGAGGTCCTCGAGCCCAACGGACAGGCGCACCAGTCCGTCCGTGACGCCGACCAGCGCGCGCTGCTCGGGAGAGACGCCGGCGTGGGTCATCGAGGCGGAGTGCGTCAACAGGGTCTCGACCGCGCCGACGTGCTCGACGACGCGGCAGAGCTGCACCGCCCCGAGCAGGCGTCTGGCGCTCTCTGCGCCGCCTGCGAGCTCGAACGCCAGAACGGCTCCGTGGGCGCCGAGGTGCTGGCGCTCGGCGATCTCCCGCCCCGGGAAGTCCGGCAGCCCGGGATAGAGCACGCGCGAGGTCGCGGGGTGCTCCGCGAGGCGCTCGGCGAGGCTCTGCGCCGAGGCTGACTGTCGTTCCAATCGCAGCGGCAGGGTCTTCAGACCGTTCAGCGTCAGCCAGGCGTTGAGGGGCGCCAGGATGCCGCCGGTGCACTTGCGGACGAAGCGCAGCCGCTCGAGCAACGCCTCGTCCTTCGCCACCAAGGCGCCGCCGAGCGCAACCGAGTGGCCTTCCACGAACTTCGTCGTCGAGTACACGCTGACGTCGGCGCCGTGGTCGAGGGGACGCTGCAGCGCCGCGGTCTGGAACGTGTTGTCCACGGCCAGCAGCGCGCCGATGGAGCGCGCGAAGCGCCCCAGGGCGGCGAGGTCCGTCAGGTCGAGCGTCGGGTTCGCCGGTGTCTCCGCGAAGACCAAACGCGTCTCCGGACGCGCCGCGGCGAGCACGGCCGCGAGGTCCGTCGTGTCGACGAAGCTCGACTGGATGCCGAGTCCGAAGAGCACCTGCTCGAGCAGCCTCGTCGTGCCGCCGTAGAGCGCCCGCGACGAGATCACGTGGTCGCCGGCCTGCAGCAGCGTGAGGAACAGGCCGCTCTCCGCGGCCAGGCCCGTGCCGTAGCAGACGGCGGGCGGAGCTCCTTCGAGCGATCCGAGGGCGCGCTCGAGGGCGGAGACCGTCGGGTTCGATTCCCGCGAGTAGCAGTGCTCTGCCGTGCTCGCGAGGCCGTCCCGGCAGAAGGTCGTCGATTGGACGATGGGAGTGACGAGGGGCTCGCCGTCGTTCTGGCCTTGCCCCGCGCGCACGCACAGGGTCCGCAGCTGCCGCGATAGTTCGCTCTGGCTCATGTCGATTCTCCGTCGACATCCGCAGCGTCAGAAGCAGCGCGGGAGAGCAGCGACATCGCTGCTCGGTTGGTTTTTGCCAAGTCCGCTCCGTCGCAGGCGACGTTCGTCTCGGCCACATCTGTCCCCGCGCTGGGGCTGACTCAGCACCGTGGCGCTCCTCGAGGGAGGCTCGGTTGCTGCCCGGGACCAGAAGGCTCTCCCGGGACTCTTGATGCTTGACGGGCGGATTCTCGTCAGAACTGCGCTCCCGTCAAGACAGGGATTCGAGATTCCGTGTCGGCGCACCTGCGGGATCCGACTGCATGAAGGGAGGGAGTCCCGCCGGAATTCTATCGGGGGGAACCGCCGCTCTCGCCCGCGCTTCACGCGCGACGCGGCAGCGCTGGGCGCGGAAGCGAAGCGCGCCGCCCTCCCCCTCACCTCTCACTCGGCGTCGACCAAGGCCTCCCATGCCCAAAGCGTTCTCCCTCGCGTCCTGGAACGTCGAGCACTTCCGCGGCGATCCCGAGCGCACCGAGCGCGTGCTGTCGTTCCTCGAGGCCCAGGCGCCGGACGTCTTCGCGCTCTACGAGATCGAAGGCTCGAACGCGTTCACGGGCCTGGTGAATCGCATGCCCGGGTACACCTTCCACATCACCGAGGGGCCGCAGACCCAGGAGATCCTCGTGGGCCTGCGCAGCGGGATCACCGGGTTCTTCACCCAGCGCCTCGAGTTCAAGTCGGGGTCGAGCTACCTGCGTCCCGGCGCGCTGCTGACCGTGGTCGTCGACGGCGCGAGCTACCCGATGCTGTTCCTGCACACCAAGAGCGGCAACGATCCGAAGGGTCTCGGATTGCGGGACGACATGCTCACGCGGGCGATCGACTTCCGCAAGGCGCTCGACAAGGCCTCGGATGCCGAGAACGGCGCCAACTACCTGTTTCTCGGCGATCTGAACACGATGGGCATGCACTACACCTACGCCCGCGACCGGGACATCAGCCCCGAGACCGAGCTGTACAAGCTCGAGCGCAAGGCGGCGCGGCGCGACCTGCGGCGACTGACCAAGTCGGCGCCTGCAACCTGGTCCGGCGGCTCCTCCTCGAGCTATCCCGACTCGGACCTCGACCAGGTGGTCGCTGCCGAGCACCTGGAGTTCCGCTCCTTCGGGGACGCCGAGGTGGACGTCCGCGGCTGGACGGGTGAGTCGACCGCCGCGAGCCGCGACCGCTGGATCGACGAGCACTCCGATCACGCGCTGCTCTACCTCGAGGTGCAGAAGGTCTAGGCAGGGGCTGCTAGGCTCGGGGGGACTCTCACCCCACTCGCCATGCAGCACCTCCAACTCCTCACGCCGCTCCTCCTCGCCCTGGGTCTGGCCCCGAGCGCCCCGCGGCTCCAGGACACGGCAAAGACCGCAGCACTCGAAGACCGCGCGCAAGAGGTGCTGCAGGGCATCCGCACGCGCAACGACCTCGTCGGAATCGCCGCCGCGATCGGCGTCGCCGGGGAGCTCTGCTGGTCGGGCGCCAGCGGCCTGGCCGACGTCGAGAACGAGGTCCGCGCGAAGCCGCAGATGGTCCATCGCATAGCCTCGATCTCGAAGCCCATCACCGCCATCGCCGCGCTGCAGCTCGTCGAGGAGGGCCGCTTCGACCTCGACGCCGACGTGCGCCTGCTCGTGCCGGAGTTCCCGGAGAAGCGCTGGACGGTCACGGCGCGGCACCTGCTCACGCACACGTCGGGCATCCGTCACTACCAGGCCCTCGACTCGAGCACGACGCGCCACTACGCGAACCTCGAGGGCGCCCTCGAGCGCTTCGCGGACGACCCGCTGCTGTTCGAACCCGGCACGCGCGTGCAGTACTCCACCTACGCCTACACGCTGCTCGGGCTGGCCATCGAGCGCG
>CAYGST010000424.1:0-4726 GCA_964352415.1 uncultured Planctomycetaceae bacterium
GGCCCGTGGCCGTGTCCGGCTCGCCCTCGTTCGCGACGAGCACCTTGGTCCCGTCGGGGGTGAAGGTGACCATGTCCGGCAGCGCGCCGACCTGGACCGGCGTGCCGCTCGGCGTGCCGTTCGCGTTGTAGAACTCGACGAAGCCGAGGTCCTGGGCCGTGGCGCCCTCGACGGCGACGGCGACGAGTCCGCCCGAGACGGCGACGCTGTTCGGGTTGCCGCCGAGCGCGATCGGCGCGAGCGGAAGGAGCAGCGCGCCGGGCGTTCCGCCCGTCTGGAAGACGTTGAGCGCGTCGAACGTCGCGTCGGTGACGAACAGGCGCTGCGTGCCCGCGTCGTAGGCGACGATCTCGGCGTCACCGGCGAGGTCGATGGTCTGGAGGTGCTCGAAGGTGACCTCTTGCGCGGTGGCCGCGGCGAGGGGCGCCAGCGTCAGCGCGCTGGCGGCGAGGAGAGTCCTGCGTTGCATGGGAACCTGTCTCTGGGTTGCGGTGGCGCGCGGTGCGGTGGCCGGTTCGCTTTGCGGAGGCCCGAACCGCGCGCTCGGGAGTTGTGTGGCGAGCACTCTGGGAGGCGTTGAATTCGATGGGAATCCCGCTCCTCGAACTCACCGGAACTCGAACGGGCGCGCACGGAACGCTCATGCAACGCTGGCTCCCTTCACGCTCTCGCCACGCGGCGCTCAAACTCGCGCTCCCCGCAGCAGGGAGCTAGCGACGCGGTTGCGCGGCCCACGACGGCCCGGTCAGCGCGTGATCACCGTCTCTCGCGCGACCTCGGAGATCGCGTCCGGCAGCCGCACGCTCGGATCTCCGAAGGCGTGGAAGACGCGCAGCCGCTTCGACTCTCCGAGCGGCAAGCCGTCGAGGCTCTTCAGCGTGAAGCAGGCGCCGCTCGGATACTCGACACCGCCGAAGGCGAGCGCGTGGAACGCGACGAAGCGCGGGCTCTGCACCAGGAAGCCGTTGCGCCCGAGCACCGTGTGTCCCAGCCGCAGCGGCGCGTCCGAGTAGTTGACCGTCACCTCGACGTCGCCGAAGCGGCTCCACTCCGCCGAGCGGTCGCCGCGCAGGAAGCGGTGGTCCGTCATCGGTGCGTCGCCGATCGCTCGGTGGGTGTGCGACAGCACCTCGTAGCTGTTCTTGAGGAAGCGGTCCACCGGGCCGAGGCCCTCCGCCCACCCCTGGTCCGCGCGCGCGAAGGTATACTCGGGCTGGCGCAGCTGCTCCGCGCTGAGGGGTTGGAGCGCCCCGGGCGACTCCCAGTAGCGCCCCGGCCGCACGAGGTACATCGGGAGCTCGCCGAGCAGGAGCAGGTCGAGGACCGCCTTGGCCGAGGACGGCTCGAGGCCGTCCCCGTGCAGCGTGTACAGGTTCAGACAGTCGCCGTAGACGAGCGGGAAGACGGGCACGGGCGTGAAGCGCTCCCCCGCCAGCGTGCGGTGCGTCAGGATGCCCTCGAAGGAGTGCGCCGTCGGCACGGCCCACTCGCGCGCACCCTCGAGCCCCAGCAAGCCGAAGGTCGAGCGCGCGTAGTCGAACAGCTCGCGCCGCAGTGCCTGATCCTCGAGCGGCTCCATCGGGTGCGCGTCGTGCGAGCAGGCCTGCAGGCGCGTGGTCAGCGTCGTGTCGAGGAAGTAGGCGTCCGGTGCGAAGCGCGCACGGACCTCCGGGAGGTTGCGCTGCGCGAAGCCGAGCTGCTGCGTCGTGCACACCATCCAGCTCTGGCCGCCGGCCCACTCGCCGCCCGCTCGCGGGGCGCCGTCCTCCTCGCGGCCGACGAGGTCCGGGTCGTAGGACGGCGAGTCCTCGTAGACGTCCTGGTAGTTGTCGTGCAGGGCGAAGAGGTAGCCCAGCGCGCGCACGCGCTCCGCGCAGTCCGCGAGCCCCGGATCGCCGCCGCACACGGCGCTCGCAGGCAGCACGTCCGGATGTCCGTCGTCGTAGCCGCCGAAGTTCCAGCCGCCGAGCAGGAGCTGCACCCGGTCGAGCTCGAGGTCGTGCTTCAGGTGCTCCGCGCAGGCGGCGACCTGGTCGAAGGTGTGCACGACCTCTCCGCGCTCCTCACCTGGGGCGCCGATCATGCCGACGACGCGCAGGATCGGCGCCCCGACGAGCAGATCGACGCGAGGCTCTTCCACGCGCTTCTGGGCCCAGGTCCTGCGGTGACCGCGCCGCTCCGCGATGCGCCGGTAGGCCGCGGCGAGGTCCACGTGATCCCCGAAGCCGACCGGGTACAGCTCGAGCGTCGGGCTCTCGCTGCGCAGCTTCAGCGACACGCTGCGCACGCTCCGCCCCGGCAGGCGCTCGTCGTCGAAGTGCTCGACGTGCGAGAACAGCTGCGCGCCGTGGTCCGTCCATGTGAGGAGCAACGCGCACTCTCGACGCAGCACGCCGGCGAGCTGCATCGAGATGTCGTTCGCGCGGTACATCCAGCCGCCCGGGCGCGCGCCCTCGGCCCAGCCGAGCTCTCCGAGCCACTGCGGCGTCAGCACCGCGCCGCGGTCGACGTCCGTCGTCCACGGCGCGTGGTCGAGGAGCGTGACGGCCTCGACGGTCCAGCCCTCGTGCGGCGCCGGCGAGTCCTCCTCGCCCTCCGCCGTCGTCGCGTCGTCCTCAGCGGGATCGGGCGGCGGATCGAAGCCGAGCTCTCGCCAGCCGAGCCGCAGGCCACGTCCTCCGTCGACGGCCTCGGCGCGCAGCTCGATGCGCACCCGTGCGCCGCTCGTGAGCCGCCCCGCGGCTTCGAGCGTGAGTCCTCCATCCGCCCGCTCGAGCGCTGCGACCTCGTCGAGCGGCGCGTGCACGAGCTCCTCGCCCCGGCGCAGGTGGGCAAGGCCCAGGCGCTGGTGCAGCGGGTGGCTGCTCCAGGAGATCCCGCCCTCGTGGTCGAGCAACCGAAACACTGCGCGCTCCGCGTCGATCTCGTAGCGCCAACCCGCTCCCTCGACGGACCCCGACGGCGTGAACCGCGCTGCCTCGGCGGCGTCGCGCCGCTCGACCTCGAGCTCGGAGAGCGGCGCGCGCGGCGCGGAGCCCGCCGCAGGCGCGTGCGCGGAGATCGCGAGCCAGCTGCGCTCCCCCTCCGTCACGACCGACTCGGTCGCGAGGTCGTACAGGCCGACGTGCAGCGCGTAGATTCCCTCCGGGCAGTCCTCGGGCAGCGGGAGCTCGCGCACGCCGAGGTCGACGACCTCGCCCGGTCGCCACCAGCTCGTGGGCGTCGCCGGCGCGTGGTCGTCCTGGCACGCGATCGCGCAGCAGCCGTCCTCTGCGGACTCGACATGCACGAACACGCGCAGGTCACGGACCGCTCGCACGCCCCCGAGGTTCGTGAAGCGCAGCGTCACGTCGACGGACTCACCGGGCCGTGCGAGAACCCGATCCAGCTCGACCGAGTGCAGCGCCGGGAGAAACACCTGCGGCGCGACCGGGCCCCCGCCCTCCCCGCCGCAGGACGCCATTGCCAGGACCATCGGCGTGCTCCACTTCGGGAACGACGGCAACCACGTAGCCTTCCGCAGCCACCGCTCGCGTCCATTGAAGTCACTGCTCACGGGTGCAGCTTAGCCGATCTCGACGAACACGACGGTGCAGCTTGCCGCGGCGCCCACGCCGCGCCGACGCAGCTACGACCGCGCGGCGAGGCGCGCCGCGCGGCGCTCGAGGTCGCGCGCGAGGCGCGCGCGCTCCAGCCCGCTGTGCTGCCGATCGAGCAGCAACCGCGCGGCCTCGCAGCAGGCGAGCGCGGCGCGCGCATCGCGCGCGTGATGCTCGAGCAGCTTGGCGAGCTCGAGCAGCGCGGGCGCCGTGCAGGCGTCCTCGGGTCCGTCAGCGAGCGCGCGGTAGGCCACGATGGCGGCCTCGGGCTGCTTGCCAAGCCGGTGCTGGTGCGCGCGCTCTAGCAGAAGGCCGCGGGTGGGCCGCGCGCCGCGGGCCAGCGCGCGCTCGTACCACTCCCCCGCCAGCTCACGCTCGCCGCGCGTCGCCGCGGAGCGCGCGTAGCCGACCGCGCGCGCCGAGGCGTCGCCGGGCAGCGCCGTGCCGTCGCCGCGCGTCTCCGCGCTCGTGCGACCGAGGTGCGCCGCGAGCGTGACGAGGCTCAGCACGTCGTCCAGGTTGTGGCGGAAGACGCCCTCCAGCCGGTGCTCGCGGCCGGCCAGGAAGTCGAACCAGGCTGCGGGCGCGAGCGCACCCGGCAGGTCGTCCGCGCGCGCCAGCCCGCAGAGCTCGGCTTCGAGAGTCTTCAGGCGCCCGTCGATGTAGGCGCCCTGATAGAGCCGCCGCAGCGGGTGGTAGAGGTCGAGGTGCGGCAGTCCGTCGAACGGCGGCGTCACGCCGCAGGCGCGCATCTTGTCTTCCAGCCGGTGGCGGTCGAACGACTTGCCGAAGAAGGACACCACGCCGCTCGCCGCGCGGATGCGCTCGGCGCACTCCGCGAGCAGCGCCGCCTCCTCGGCCGGGCTCGGCAGGAAGCCCTGCCACACCTCGAAGGCGCCGTCCTCGCCACGCGCACCGCGATAGGCGCCGAGCCCCACCATGAAGACGTAGGTCCCCGCGCCGCCCGAGAGCCCCGTGGTCTCCGTGTCGAGGTAGACCGCCTCGCGCAGGTCGAGCTCCGCGAGCGCGTCGTCGCCGGTCAGGCGCGCGAAGTCCTCGCCGAGGACGTGGACGATCTCGTCGAGGCCGAAGTCGCCGTGGCGATGCGCCAGGTCGAAGCTCGTGCG
>CAYGST010000425.1:0-4696 GCA_964352415.1 uncultured Planctomycetaceae bacterium
AACTCGCTGAGACCTACCAGCGCACGGGTCTCAGCGCCGGCATCCTCGCCGACCAGGGCTACGGGATCGTCGAAGCCCACGACGGCGAGCAGGCCCTCGCGCTGATCGACGCGGGCCTGGAGTTCGACCTGCTGTTCACCGACGCCGTCATGCCGAACCTCGGTGGACGCGAGCTGCTCGAGGCACTGCGCCAGCGCGGGCACGAAGGGCTCGCCGTCATCACGTCGGGCTATCCGGACGAGCTCGACTCACAGGACCTGCTGCGGCTCGACGCGGCCTTCGTCGTCAAGCCGTACTGCGCTGCGACGCTGCGCGACGCCGTGAACGTGGCGGCGGAGCAGCGGGTTCCGTCGCCGCTGCCCGCGGACGCGCCGGCCAGCGCCCGACGCTGACGGGCTCGCGGCGCACGCACCGCCTCCCCTACTTCGGGGCGACGTCGATCGTCGGCAGCGGGAAGGCTTCGGACGGCGTGTGGGCCTCGGCCAGCTTGTCCTCGAGGAACGCGACGATGTCGGGGTGCTCGGCCGAGATGTCGACCTGCTCGCCACCGTCGCGGGCGAGGTCGAACAGCATCAGGCTCGTGTCGCCCTTGCGCAGCTTCGTCCGCACACCCTTCCACTGGCCGACGCGGATCGCCTGCGCCCCGCCGCGCTCCCAGTAGAGGTAGTCGTGCCGCAGCTGCTCGCGGTTGCCGTAGAAGCTCGGCACGAGGCTGATCCCGTCGAGCCCTTCGGGCGTCTCGCCGCCAGCGATCTCCATCACCGTCGGGAACACGTCCTGGAAGCCCGAGGGCACCTCGGCGACCGTCCCCGGCCGCACCTCGCCGGGCCAGCGCACGAGGAACGGCACGCGGATGCCGCCCTCGAAGAAGCTGCCCTTCAGGCCGCGCAGATCGCCGACGCTGTCGAAGAACTCGGGCTCCACGCCGCCGGCGTAGGTCGTGCCGTTGTCGCTCGAGAACATCACGACGGTGTTGTCAGCGAGTCCAAGCGCGTCGAGCTTGTCGAGGATCGCGCCGACCTCGCGGTCCATGCGGGTGATCATCGCGGCGTAGGCGGCGCGCGGCGTCGGATGCGGCAGGTAGCTCTTCTGGCCGAGGTACGGCGTCTCCTCGAACTCGCCGCGGTAGGCCTCGACCTCGGAGCGCGGCACCTGCAGCGCGACGTGCGGGACCGGGCTCGCGTAGTACAGGAGGAACGGCTCCTCGCGCACCTCGTCGAGGAACTCGAGCGCGCCCGCGATCATCACGTCCGGTGCGAAGGTCTCGCCGCCATAGCGCTCGTAGTACTCCTCTTCGGTCGCAAGCGGCGCCTCGAGCTTCTGGTGCGCCTTGAACCAGCCGTTGCCCGGCAGCACGAGCTTCTCCTCGTTCTTCCAGAGGTGCTTGGGGTAGTAGTTGTGCGCCTTCCGCTGACACAGGTAGCCGAGCCAGGTGTCGAAGCCCTGGCGGTTCGGGTGCCCGCTCGAACCGGGCCCTCCGTTCCCCCACTTGCCGAACGCACCGGTGCGATAGCCGAGCCCCTGCAGCTGCTTCGCGAAGGTCACGGTCCCCTCCGCGAACGGCCACTGGCCCTCGGGCTCGTCCTCGCCCCAGCCGCCGTTCTCCCAGTTGTCGCGCACCTCCGCGTGCCCGGTGTGCAGCCCCGTCAACAGCACGCCGCGCGACGGCCCGCAGACCGAGCTGCCCGAGTAGTGCTGCGTGAAGCGCATCCCCTCGCGCGCGATGCGATCGAGGTTGGGCGTGCGAATCTTCTCTTGCCCGTAGCTCCCGAGCTCCGCGTACCCGAGGTCGTCCGCGAGGATGTAGACGAAGTTCGTTCGCTTCGGCAGCACCTCGGCGGCCTCCTGCGGAGCGAAGGAGACGAGAGCGGGGACGAACAGCAGCAGCGCACGGACGTGGATCATGGGCGCAGACTAGCGGAGCCCGACGGAATCCGCGATCAGCGGCTCACGATGGGGATCCCCAGCGCGCGCATGCGGCGCCAGAGCGTCGTGCGCGAGACGCCGAGCAGAGCGGCGGCGCTCTCGCGGTTGCCGCTCGCCAGCTCGAGGGCGCGGCGCACGCGCGCGGGCTCGTCCTCGATCGCGGCGAGCTCGCCAGCGGCGTCGCCGCCCGGAAGGACCGCGGCTTGGCGGCCGGCCCGCGTCGCACCCGCGCGCGCGCGCTGATCCGCGCCGCCGACGACGTCCGGCGGCAGGTCGTCGAGCTCGACGACGTCGCCCGCCGCGAGGATCACGCCGCGCTCGATCGCGTGCTGGAGCTCGCGCACGTTGCCCGGCCAGGCGTGGGCGCCGATCGCGCACTTCGCGTCCCGGGAGAGGCGCTTGCGCGGCACCGAGAGCGTCTCGGCGTAGTGATCGAGGAAGTGCTCGGCGAGCAGCAGACGGTCGTTGTCGCGCTCGCGCAGGGGCGGCAACTCGATCGTGATGACGCTCAGGCGGTAGTAGAGGTCCTCACGAAAGCCCTGGCCCGCGATCATGGCCTTCAGATCGCGGTGCGTGGCCGCGACGACGCGCACGTCGACCTGGCGCGTGCGCGTCTCGCCGAGGCGCTTGACCTCGCCCTCCTGCAGCGCGCGCAGGATCTTCGTCTGCGCGGAGAGCGCGAGGTCGCCGATCTCGTCGAGGAACAACGTGCCGCCGCTGGCCGCCTCGAAGACGCCCGGCGTCGCGTCGGCGGCGCCGGTGAACGCGCCCTTCGCGTAGCCGAAGAGCTCCGCCTCCTGCAGCGACTCGGGCAGCGCGCTGCAGTTCACGGCGACGAACGGCTCGTCGCGGCGCAGCGACTGGTCGTGGATCAGGCGCGCGACGCCCTCCTTGCCCGTGCCGCTCTCGCCGAGCACGAGCACCGTCGCGTCGACCGGCGCCACGTTGCGCGCGACATCGAGCGCGGCGAGGAAGCGCGGCGAGTCCCCCACCATGCCCTCCGCACCGCGACGGTCGGAGAGCTCGGTCTGCAGGGCGGCGATCTCGCGCTCGCGCTGCTGCAGCGAGCTGCGCTGGCGGTGCACGGTGTCGAGCAGGTCCTGCAGCACTTCGGGCAGGTGCTGGCGGTCGTAGTCGGGCTCCTCGCGCTCGGCGAGCTCGGGCAGCTTGGCGGCGTGGTCGGCGACGAAGCGGCAGCGCTCCGCCCCCATCGCCTTGCAGTCGGTCTCGACGACGAGCATGCGTTCGCCGACCGCGCCGGTCATGTGACCCGTCGCGTAGCCGACCAGCGTCCAGCAGACCGGCTCGTCGCTCGGCCCGAACAGCTCGAGGTGCTGCTCGGCTTCGTAGGAGTCCTCCCACCAGGCCTCGACGTGGCAGTCGCCGCGCGCGAGGTCGATCGTGGTCGCCGACTCGTCGCGCACCACGCGGGCGACGCCCTCGACGGCGTGCAGCGCCGGCCCGAGGTCGAGGTGCTCCTCGATGGTGGCCTCGGGAAACAGCTCGGCGAGCGCGACGCCGTCCGCCAGGCCGGCCGCGTGACCGAAGCGCTTCATCGCGCCGCGCGCGCGCTTCGCGCCGAGGGTCTCGACGAGCTCGCGCCGCAGCGCGCCGAGCGCGCAGGCGGAGAGCAGGACCATGCGGTAGTCCTGCAGGAGGATGCGACCCGCCTCCGGGTCGAACTGGAGCCGGTCCGCGAGGGACTTGTCGAGGGGAGCCATGTCGCCAGGATGAAACGTTTCACGTTTCACGACAAGGCCCAGCGAAACGCCTTGCAACGTTTCATGACGTTTCGAGCCGCGCTCGTCACCGGACCCGACTCAGGCATAAACCATTGCAAATGAATACTTTCCATCGTCGTGGTGGCCGTCATCGGGCTTTGGCACGCCCCTCGCTCTACCCCGCACGAAGCGAAGCCGGCGTCCACCGACGCCCCAACCCCCCAGGAGACTCAACATGCAGATCCGACGCAGCAACGAACGCGGCCACGCGAACCACGGCTGGCTGAACGCCTTCCACACGTTCTCCTTCGCCGACTACTACGACGCCGATTACGTGCAGTTCGAGACGCTGCGCGTCATCAACCAGGACACGATCGAGCCCGCGATGGGCTTCGGCACCCACGGCCACAAGGACATGGAGATCGTGACCTACGTCCTCGACGGCGTGCTCGAGCACAAGGACTCGATGGGCAACGGCTCGCAGATCCTCCCCGGTGAGGTCCAGTACATGTCCGCCGGCAGCGGCGTCACGCACAGCGAGTTCAACGGCTCGAAGGAGGAGAAGGCGCACCTCCTGCAGATGTGGGTGCACCCGTCCGAGCGCAGCACGACGCCGCGCTACGGCCAGAAGATGTTCCCGCTCGAAGGCCGACGCGGCCAGCTGCAGCTCGTGGTCTCGCCGGACGGCGAGGGCGAGTCGATCGAGATCGGACAGGACGCGCGGCTCTTCACCGGACTGTTCACCGATGGCGAGTCGAGCACCTACGAGCTGCCCGCCGAGCGCAGCGCGTGGATCCACGTCGCGCGCGGCCAGGTGCGCGTCAACGGTGAGGAGCTCGGGCCCGGCGACGGCGCCGGCCTGCGCGACGCCGGTCCGATCACGATCGAGGGCGTCGACGGCGCCGAGCTCGTGATGTGGGACCTGGCCAAGATCTGAAGTCCGAGCCCGTCGCTGCGCGCGACGGGCTCGTTGTGGTTCCACTGCGACTGCGCCTTCGCGCGCCGGCTCACTCCCTCCCCGCGCTCCCCCCCTCCCCATGCAGAAGCCC
>CAYGST010000426.1:0-4686 GCA_964352415.1 uncultured Planctomycetaceae bacterium
CGGCACTTTTGGTGCGCGGCACAACGGCAGGTGTGCGACACCGTATGAGAACGGCTACTCGGTCTCCTGCTCGGTCTCGGCGTACTCGCGCCAGCGCTCCTCGACGGCCTTGATCGGGTCGCGGCCCTTGATGTCGAGGATCTCCTCCGCCGCGGCGCGCCACTTCTCGACGAGCGAGTTGCGGTTCGTGGCGAACTTGCCGAGCGCGCGGAGCCACTCCTGACCCTGCTTGCCCTCCTTGCGGGCGACGTAGTCGTAGAAGCTCCAGCCCTTCGCGAGGTCCGCGTCGTTCAGGTCGACGAGGTCCTTCAGCGCGATCTGCTGGATCTGGCTGCCCTGGGAGAGCGCCAGCTCGTTGTAGACAGCGCGGCGACCGACAGCGATCGTCTTCTCGCCCGGCTTGGCGACCTTGCGCTTGGTGTACGTCGGCTTCTTCTTCATGCCGAAGCAGTTGACGTTGTTGCGGCCGAGATGCTCGTAGGAGATCTGGTTTCCCGTAGCCTCCACGAGCCACGCCTGTTCGACCCGGATGTTCCCGTTGCCGAAGTGGCGCCCCGCGAGCGCGTGGCCCAGACCGTGGCACATGATCCCGGAAAGGTCGACCTGGTGCTGCATCTCGCCCGCGACGTCCTTCTGGCCGGTGCGCCAGACGTTCCGCAGGTGTTGCGGGAAGCCGCCCGAGAGCCAGGTGCCCCGCGTGTTGTCGTTCTCGGCGTTGCCCGACTTGCGGTAGCTGTAGATCTTGCCAGCGTACTTCGCGTAGAGGTCCTGTTCGGGCGGGAAGAACACGAACGTCAGGATGACGCTGTCCGGGATGTTGTCCTTGTAGTCCTCGCCGCGGTACGGATCGACGAACTGCGCGCGGAAGCCCTCGATCACGGTCTCGCCGAGCCTCATCGCCCCTTCGACCTCGGAGTCCGCGAGCAGCTGAGCCTCGGAGTGGCCATCGGCGAGGTAGTAGATGCGCAGGTGTTCGCTCTCGAAGCCGCGGAACACGTGCTTGCCGCCGGAGAGTTCCTGCGAGGCCGCGGCGAACTCCTCGGGCGGCTCGACCGCCTTGATCGAGTCCATCGCCCGCTGGGCGCGAACGGCGAGCGCCGCCTCCTCGACCTCCTTCTTCTCCTTCTGGATCGTCTTCTGGACGTCCTTGCGAGGCCCGTTGAAGCCGATCTTCGAGAGCCACAGCTCGAGGCGTTCGAGGGTCGTGACCAGGCGGTGATGCGCGGCCAGCCACTCGACCGTCCCCTCTTCCAAGGCGTCGCGCTGAGCCCGGTAGTCCTCGGTCTCCTCCTTGCGAATCTGGTACTCGGTCGTCAGCCCCGGAAGCGATTGGTCGCGCATCACGACCGAGATCTTCCGGATGTTCGGGCCGGTGATGGAGACGACGTTCTTCTTGCTCGCCTCGACCTTCTCGCCGTCGACGAGGTAGTAGGCGACGTCCTCCGGCTTCTTCGGATTGATCACGAACAGCTGGTTGCCGCCTTGACCGTCGTACTGGATCTGCCCCTTGTCGGGGAGCCAGCGGATGCCGCGCTTCGGCTCGCCGATCACGACCATCTCGCCCTGGAACTCGACGAGGTGGTTCTTGTACTTCTTGGCCGCCTTCTCGTCCTTGAAGTGGATCGCGATGATCTGGGCGTCGGCCGTCGAGGCGAAGCCCCAGAGGGCGAGGAGAGCGAGGAAGAGCGTGCGCATGGAGGATGGGGAGGGGGAGTCGGGCCCGATAAGGTAGGCCGAGGAGGGGTTCGACCTGAAGAGCAGCCTCCTCCGGAATCGTCACAACGAGCCGCTGGCACGAGTGCATCGCTTCTACCGATGCCGAAACGGGGGTTATCCGGGCCTCCTGACGGCCCGGAGACCTTTGTGACTCCCTCTCGCGGGACCCGCTCGCCAACTTCGGCCCCGCCGCGTAACGGATCGATGTGTCCGCTGGAGCCGCACTCAGGAACCGCCGCGGTTCGGCCGAAGGGCAGGGGATGAAGCCCACCGTTCCGATGCTCATCGCCGCGCTCGCCAGCAGCTGCTCGGCGCCCGCGTTCGACGTCGCCCCGCGCTATGGCTCCTTCGATCTCGAGGGCCACTTCGGGATCACGAGCAATCCGAACGGCGAGGTCCCGGTCTCCGACATGAACCGCGCGGGCATCGACAAGGACGAGGGCTTCCTCGGACTGAAGGCCGAGATCGACGTGGGCGCGCCAGTCTTCACGTTCTCGACCCAGCAGACGAACCACGGCGGCTCCGGCGTCGTCGACAACGACCTGATGTCCGGGGGCGACATGATCGCCGCGGGCACCGCCGTCGACAGCGACGTGGACTTCGGCCTGCACCAGCTCGCCGCCACGTTCGACTTCGTCCCCGGCGACACCTTCGACGTGGGCCTTGGGCTCGGCATCACCATCGCCGACCTGGACGCCGTCATGACAGGCGGCGGCGACACGATCGACGTCGATCGCACGCTCCCGATCCCGGTGCTCGCCCTGCGGGCCAAGGTCGACCTAGGCGACTTCGAGGCGACGGGGATGATCTCCGGCTTCGACATCAGCGTCGACGGGGAGAAGCTCGACTTCGTCGACATGGAGCTGGCGGCCCAGTACCGGCTGTTCGGCGGCGATGACCGTCTGGCGGGCTCGATCGGGGCCGGCTACCGGATCGTCAACCTCGGGGTCGAGTACGAGGACGACGGCGACCGCATCGACACCCGTTTCCGGTTCAAGGGGCCGTACGTGGCGTTCGTGTTCGGCTTCTAGCCCGCACGGCGAGCGGGTCCGCACGGGCCCCGAAGGGTGATGTGCGTACAAACACGGGCGGAGCCGGCGCGTAAGGGCCCGATCCGGCCGGCGGAGCGCTAGCATCGTGGGCCGGACCCCAGCTCCACCCTCTCCACGACATGAAGCAGCTCCTTCGCCTCGCCCTCGCCGCCCTCGTCCTGGCCCTGCCGCTCGCTTCTGCCGGCCTGGCCCAGAAGCTCAACAGCAAGCACCGCCAGTTCCCCGCGATCGGCGTCGAGTTCAAGTCCCTCAAGGACTTCTCCGACGTGCCGGTCAACGAGCGGCTCGCGTCGCTCGGCATCGTCGGCCAGATGGACGCGGAGCGCGGCCCGTACGTCAAGGGCGATGGCGGCGAGGGAATGGAGTACCCGCCCAGCCTCAAGGTCCTGCACATCGAACCGGAGGGCCCTGTCACGGGTGCGGATGAGGACCCGCGCAAGCGCCGCGACACGCGCACCGACGCCAAGGACTTCGTGGAGCAGCTCTTCGGCGGCACGATCAAGGGCCTGCCAGACCCCGAGGTCGAGGAGTTCCGCGCGTCGAAGGGCATCGAGTGCGAGCGTTCGATCTTCGAGACCAAGCGCGCCACGAACTCCGGCAGCGTCGGCGATGTCCCTATCGTCATCGACGTCTACACGTTCCTGTTGGGCCAGGGCAAGATGATCTTCATCTGGGACTACCCGTCCGAGCAGAAGAACCGCAAGAAGTGGGAGGCCGTGATCGAGAAGTCGATGCGCTCCTACCGCGAGATGAAGCGCGGCGCTTCGGACGAGATCATCCCCGAGGTCGACTCCGACAGCAGCTACGAGGACCTCCTGCGCGCGCACCAGGCCGACGTCGAGCAGACGCCGGGCTGGCAGCTCGTCGAGACGAAGTCGAAGCGTTACCTGATCAAGACCAACAGCGACGACAAGAAGGACATCGACCTCGTCGTCAAGCGCCTCGAAGCGTCACGCGAGCTGTTCGAGGAGGACTTCCCCCCTGCCGCGCCGATCACGGCGGTCTCCGTCGTGCGCATCTGCGCGACGCGCGCGGACTTCAACACCTACGGCCAGACGGGCGGCGGCGTCGCCGGCTACTTCAACCCGGGCAGCGAAGAGCTCGTCCTCTTCTTCGGTGATAGCGGCAAGGCGCTGACCCTGTCGGTGATGGCCCACGAGGCCTTCCACCAGTACTGCCACTTCCTGTTCAACCGCTCCGAGGCGCACCGCTGGTTCGACGAAGGCCACGGCGACTACTACGGCGCCTGGACGATGAAGGGCAGCAAGCTGATCCAGGAGGAGGACATGAAGGGCGGCCTCGCGCGCATCCCCGAGCTGAAGGAGATGTTCCGCAACGGCGACATCAAGCCGCTCTCCCAGCACATCCGCGCCTCCCACCAGGAGTGGCAGACCCAGGGCCCTAGCAATGTCTCCTGCTACGCCCAGTCCTTCGGCTTGATCTACTTCCTGCGCATGGGCGCCCAGCGCAAGGTCTCGAACAAGTACTGGAAGAAGGAGTACGCGGAGATCATCCCGAACTACATGTCCACGCTGCACCAGGGCTACCTCGACGCCTTCGAGGAGATCCGCGCGGAGGCCCAGGAGACGCTCGACGAACTCGGTGATGACGAGGGCGGCGAGGCGGACAAGTTCGAGAAGGTCATCGCCGACGAGGCGAACGAACGCCTCGAGCGCCCCTGGGACTTCGTCCGCCCCTACAAGGAGGACATCTGGGAGAAGGCCATGAAAGCCTCCTGGGGTCAGGTCGACGAGGAGGAGTTCGAGGAGCGCTGGCTCGAGTGGGTCGAGAACGACGCGTAGTCTGCTCGGAACCTGATTGAGTCTGCTCGGAACCTGATTGAAAAACGCCGGCCTCGGATGTCGCCCTTCGCCGGATCGAAGCGCCACTCGAGCTCGAGCTCGAAGTCGCGGAACTC
>CAYGST010000427.1:0-4682 GCA_964352415.1 uncultured Planctomycetaceae bacterium
GTTTACAAGGGCCGCTCGTGCCCGCGAACTTCGGAGCCAGGACACTGGCGGGGCGGCGATCCCGCTGTGGAGGGCGTCGCGGGTCTCCGGCAAGGACTGCAGTTCGAAACTTACGCCGAAGGCGTCCCACGTTGTGATTTGGAGGCTGCCACAATCCGGAGCCGGCCCTTAGCCTGGGACCAGCCCCGATCCTCTGGGGCTCCGGCTCCCCGGTATTGAGCTCGCTCGGGGAGATCCGTGTAACGATTGCGAGCCAAGACTGCTCACCAGGAGCTGAGAATGCTCTCCCCGAGCAACGACGATCGATCACGAGCTATGAAGGATTCCCGGTTGGATGAATGGAGGCCTCGTTGCACGCCCTGCGTGGCGGCGTGCCCAGGAGGAGGAGGTTCCACGTGTTGAGTCGAGTCTGGCTCTACGGGACCTGCCTTGCGGGGCTGGCTGTCGTTGGTGCTTCCCTTCGACCCGGGGCTGCGGCGGCCGAGGTCGACGCGGTCAGGACGGCGCCTGCGCTACCTCCGGCCCACGCGCCGAGTGCATCGACCGGGCCCGTGACGGGTGCGCAGCTGGGTGGCGGTGGCGTCAGCTCCTTCGTCGCTGCGCCCAACGCGATCACGAGTGCCGGGGGGGCGACGCTGGTGCCGGGACCGCCTCCGCCGATGAACGTCATCGCGATCATGCTCGACGATGCTGGGCGGTCCCAGTTTCCCTGCTACGACGATCTCAACCGCTGGCCGGCTGGCTATCCCTATCCGTCGATGCCGTTCCTGGACTCCATCCAGTCCGGCGAAGCCCTGCGGTTCACCAACGCACGCGTCAATCCGCGCTGCGCACCGACCCGGGCAGCGATCATGACCGGGCGCATGGGGCACCGAACCTCCACTCACCGGAATGGAACGGGCGTGGGGGACGTTCCGGGCTTCACGCCGAACCAGAACCCCTTCTTCGAAGGCATCAAGTCGACGCACAACCCGTGGCCGGCGGTCGCGAGGGCTGCGGGCACGACCCACACCATGGCGACGTTCGGGAAGTACCAGCTGTTCTCGTATCAGAACGAGTTCACGGTGACGAATCGCCGCGCCCAGGTGGACATCGCGGGCTATGACGAGTCTCACGAGTTCGTCCGCTCCGGAGCGGGAGCGCCGGGCTTCGGGTACTACAACTACCCGTACTACTTCAGCTCGCAGGACGTCCAGCACGACTTCTCCCTGGGCCCGGTCGTCGGTTCGCTCTCGTCGGTGGACCTGTACGAAGACCTGGTCGCGTGGGTCGACGCGCAGGTCGCGCTCGGCAAGCCGTTCTTCGTGAACTGGTGGGCCAACATGCCGCACGGGCTGCTGCCGGCGATGGCGCAGAACGTGGGGCCCGATCTCGGAGCGGGCCCGACTCAGCTGCACTTCACGTACACCTTCGAAGAGCTGATTCCCCTGGCCATCTCGCCCGATGGCCAGGTCTTCCCTCCCGGGGGCTACGACCGCGATGGCGTCTTCGACGACACCAGCGCGTACACCGCGGAGGGCGCCGTTCACGTCGCCTGGCGGCGCGCCGTCGCGATGTTCGAGTGCACGGACACCCTGATGGGTCTGCTCTACGACCACGTGCAGACCAATCACCCGGAGGCCTTCGCGAACACCGTGTGGATGATGTACTCGGACAACGGGGCCGGATCCCCGGAGCTTCAGCCGATCTACACCCATGAGTTCGGCCCGGCGGGCATGGACCTGGGCGCGTCCTTCGCGAGCGTCATTCCTCCGACCAGCGACGGGACGCCTGATGGGACGCCCTTTCACCGGCCGGCCGACGCCAAGGGCTCGGTGAAGGACGAGGGAATCTTGACGCCCTTGCTGGTCTGGGGCGAGCCGATCCCCGCCAGCTTGCGCGGCACGGATTGCGATCGCCTCGTCGAGGCGACCGACTTCTACAACACCTTCCTCGACTTCCTGGCGCCGGGCGCCTGGCAGACGATCTTGGGGCAGGACCTCGACAGCGTCGACGGCCTCTCGTTCCATGCGAACCTGTTCTCGGGGAACGCGGAGGGTCGGCCCTACAGCTACCACCAGATCTTCTACCCGGGCTGGATCGCCGCGGTCACGACCGAGATCTACGGGTACGAGCAGTGCGTGATCGGCTCGCCGGCGTCCGTGTCCGCGGCCGGCTGGAAGCTGTCGCGGATCTACGAGCGGGAGTACCCGGATGGAGCCGTGCTCCAGCCGAAGACCTTCGAGCTCTACGACCTGAATGCGGACCCCGCCGAGCTGGTGGACCGCTACGCCGACCTCGGGATCGACCCCGACGTGACCGCTGCGGTGGATGAGCTGATGCCGCGTTACGTCGAGAAGTACACCCTGGCTGACTAGCGCCCGGGAACTTCGGATCCAGGGCACTAGCTCGCTCCTCGACGGCGTCGTGCGCGACGCCTCGAGTCGCGAGGAGCGAAGCGCAGTGGCGAACGTCACGGGTCTGCGAACGCCACGCCAGGCGCGGTGCCAGCGGCCCCCAGGCCCCTCGCGGGGGCAGCGGGGGCCGGTCAGCGCGGGGGATGTAATTGATGCGGCGCGAATTGCTCAGGCGCCATAGGATCGATGGGTCTGAATTTTCTTGCTGGCGTGGGGCCGGCCGAATTGTTCGGTGCACGGCACGGCCATCGATCACTCGAGACTCCATGAATCCATGGGGAGGAATCCGCAGATGATGTTCACTTCGAGACGAACCTTTCAGTCCCTCGCGATCTCAGCGTGTGCAGTCGCCGCCATCTCCGCCACGGCGAATGCCCAGCTGATGAACATCGACTTCAACGATCCCGGCGGATTCGGCACGACCTGCGGGCCGACCTACGCGGCCGCCGGCACGGCCGGCACGTGGAACGGCATCGACGCGAGCCTGGGCATCAGTCATCCGCTCGTCGACAAGAGCGGCGCCGCGACGAGCGCGACGCTGAGCGTTGGCCCCAACATGGTCTTTCCGTTCAGCTTCGTGAACGCGAACTTCCCGGGCGAGGACGCCAACCTGATGCAGGACCTCGTTTGGTCTGGCGGCCTTCTCGGCGGCACCATGACGATCTCCGGTCTGGCCAATGGCGACTACACGTTGCTGACCTACGCGATGGCGCCCGACAGCAAGGTTGGGGGTCTCACAGACGTCTCCAGCGCCCAATCGACCGACCCGGTTCAACAGGTCGGCGGCGCCCTGTGGTCCGGAGGCCACGTGCTGGGCAGCACCTACTCGAGCCACCAGGTGACGGTCACGGCCGGCACGCTCGACATCACGGCGGTCTTCGTCGCCTTCGGTGAGAGCATCAACGGATTCCAGCTCGAGCCCGCCGTCGCTCCTCCGGATACCGGCTCGCCCTTCTGCGCCGGTGACGGCTCCGGAACGCTCTGCCCCTGCGCCAACTTCGGCGCCGCAGGCGCGGGCTGCACGAACAGTGGTGGCCTCGGCGCGACGCTGACCGGCTCCGGCGGAGCCGGCATTGGCGCGGCGGACACCCTCGCCTTCACCATCTCTGGCGTGGCTGGCTCCAAGCCAGGCCTACTCCTGCGCGGCGACAACCAGCTGAACGGGGGCCTCGGGAATCCGGCGGGTGCTGGCCTCATCTGCGTGGGCGGCGGCAGCCAGCGCTCGCAGGTTCAGGTGACGGACGCCGGGGGGAACACGACCTTCAGCGACTGGAACGGCGCTGGCTTCGGCAGCATCGCCAATGCTGGAGTCCCGACGAACTTCCAGTTCTGGTACCGCGACCCGGTGGGCAGTCCGTGCGCCGGCACCGACTTCAACTTCTCCAACGCCTGGACGGTCACCTACCCGTAGGTCGACGTTCGAGCTCGTCGAGTGGCGGAGTCGTCACTCGGTGTCTTGCAGCGGCCCGCTGCTCCGGAAGTCTCCGGAGCAGCGGGCCGTCCACGTGGGGGCTGATTGGGCGTGCGAGTCCGACCACGGCGCGTGGGCGTGCGGCGGAGGTGTCAGCGAGCGAGACGGACGAGTGACACGCGCGCATCGGGAGGGTCGGAGTCTAGAGTGAAGGGCCCCTGCGACCGCTCTCCGCCGACTGGTCGGCCCCCGCAACTCCGTCTGCGCCACGATCCCATGTACGACTCCTCCCTGCTCCTCGCCGCCGGCGCGCTCGCCGCGCTGGCCCTCGGTTCGCTCGTCCCGGAAGCGCCGCTGCGCGCCGCCCACGTCACGGGCGAGGGCTGGACGCCGCTACTGCTCGCGGACTTCGTCAACGTGAACGGCGACGAGACGACCTGGTCCGAGGCGGACGGCGTGATCGCCTGCTCCGGCCAGCCCCTCGGCGGCGCGCGCAGCCAGAAGCAGTACACGAACTTCGAGCTGGTCCTCGAGTGGAAGCACCACGTGCACGCCGGCAACTCGGGGCTCTTCCTGTGGTGCCCGGAGTCCGCCTTCACCGATCTTCCGCCCGGGACGCTCCCGCGCACCGGCATCGAGGTGCAGGTGCTCGACCTCGGCTACGAGGAGAACCACGTGAAGGCGAACGGCGCCCCTTCGGACTGGTTCACGAGTCACGGCGACGTGTTCCCCGTCGGCGAGGCGAAGATGACGGCCTTCACGCCGGAGATCACCTACACCTACGAAGACGGCTCGAGCGCCAAGGTCGGCAACCCGAACAGCAGCCGGAGCTTCCCCACGAAGCGCCTGACGAAGCCCGTCGGTGAGTGGAACCA
>CAYGST010000428.1:0-4679 GCA_964352415.1 uncultured Planctomycetaceae bacterium
TGCTGTACGAGCTCGTCTACGCGCGACCGCCCTACGACCTGGCCGACAAGCCGCTCGACCAGCGGGCGGCCCTCGGCCCACGAGAGCAGGTCCCGGGCGCCCTCCACGTACTCCATCGCGAAGTAGGGCCGCTCGACGCCGTCGGCGCCGCGGTCCAGGCCGGCCTCGTGGATGCGCGCCACGCCGGGGTGCTCGAGGCGCGCGAGCAGCTCGATCTCCGAGCGGAAGCGGCGCACCCCCGAGTCGAGCAGCAGGTCGCCGCGCAGGCGCTTCAGCGCGACGCGTCGGCGGGGGTAGTCCTGCTCCGCCTCGTACACGACGCCCATGCCGCCGGCGCCGATCGTCCGCACGAGACGGAAGGGTCCGACGGCCTGGCCCGCGACGTCGGTGGGGGAGCTCGCGATGGAGGCGGACTCCGGACCGCCCTGATCACGCGCGGCGGCGAGCGCCTCGGGCTCGAGGAACGCCGGCGCCTCCGAAGCGCCGAGCATCCGCTTCACCATCCGGTGCAGCGCGGGGTCGCCTGAGCACTCGCGCTCGAGGAACGCGCCGCGCAGCGCCTGGTCGAGCTCCAGCGCGCTCTCGTACAGGCCGAAGGCGCGCTCGGACGTCTCGGGCTTCACGGTGTGTCTCCGTCGCGGTCCGCCAGGCGCGCGTAGAGCCAGGCGCGCGCCGTTCCCCAGTGCCGCTCGACCTGGCGCAGCGAGAGGTTCAGCACCTGGGCGATCTCCAGGTGCGTCATGCCGGCGAAGAAGCGCAGCTCGACGATGCGCGCCAGCTCGGGCCTCACCCGGGCGAGCTCGTTCATCTCCTCGTCCAGCGCGAGGAGATCGAGCGCGCCGTGCTCGAGCGCGTCGACCGCCTGGTCGAGCTCGATCGGTACGTGGTTGCCCTCGCGCCGCTCGACCGCGCGGCGGCGGGCGCGGTCGACGACGATGGAGCGCATCGCCCTGGCGGACACGGCGAGGAAGTGCTCGCGGTTCGCGAACTCCGCGCCCGGACCGGCGCCGACGCGCACCCAGGCCTCGCTGAGCAGCGCCGTGGCCTGCAGCGTCTGCCCGGGCGGGAGCTTCGACATCGCGCGGCGCGCGAGGCGGTGGAGCTCGTCGTAGACCAGGGGGACGAGCTCGTCCCCGGCTGCCAGGTCACCGCCCTGATAGCGCAGCAGCAGCGAGGTGAGTTCCCCAGGTCCGGGCATGCATCGAGTGTACGCGCTGGGGCCGGCCCGCGGTTGGCGCGGCCTTTCGCGCGGCGTCCCGAGCCGGCCCCGGCCACCCGAGCGGCACGGAGCTGTCCGACGCCCGATGCGGTCGACTCGACTGTCCATCGACTCAGGGCTGGTACGTGACCGTCCAGCCGTTGCTGTAGTTGAAGCCCTGCCCGGAGCAGGCGTTCGCCGTGTCCCGGTAGAGGAACTGGAAGTGCGTCGCGACGCCGGGCGCGCAGACCGCGCCGAACGGCTGTCCGCCGAAGTCGGTGAACAGCGTGGCGCCGCCCGCGGTCGACTGGACCTGCGAGCGCAGCACGCCGCCGCCCGTGCACAGGATCCCGTCGGCCATCGGAGTCTGGACCTGCGCATTGCCTCGCAGCAGCAGGCCGGGCCTCACGCCGGGGACGCCGAGCACCTCGAGGCGCAGCGAGTCGATCGCGTAGCACGGGTCGCCGCCGCCGACGAGGCGAGCGCCCGAGCCCCCGCGGTTCGCGCAGCCCTCCCCCGGGGCGCCGTTCGCGCCGCACGGGCAAGCCGGGCCGCTCCCGTCGCCGAGGCAGAACGGCGCGCCGGACGAGGCGCAGGGCGACGCGCCGAAGGTGACCGTCACGGGCCCGCTGACCACGTCCAGGACGCCGCCCGAGGTCACGACGTCGCCGAGGTCCCAGTTGATCGCGCCGCCCGCGCCGGTGAGCGGCCCGACCGGGGACTGCATGTCCCAGTTGGCGAGGTCGGGGTGGAACGGCCCGTCGAGCACGTCGAGGCCGGTCAGGGCGCCGCGCGCGAAGCCCACGAGCTGCTGCGCGTTGTTCACGAACGTCCGCGTCGAGCTGACGAAGTCGAAGATCCCGAGGCCGGAGACCTCGACCGTGGCCGAGTCGTGCACGAGGTAGTAGCCGTTGCCGAACGACTGGCGGTTGCCGAGGTCGCCGACGCCGCGCAGGACGACGGCGGTCGGGCCGAACGGCGCGCCGCCGAGCGTGCCGCTCAGGGTGGCCTCGTGGCGGAAGACGATCTGCTGCGCGTCGCCCGGGGCGGCGCTGAGGACGAGCGCCGCGAGCAGGGGCGCGAAGCGGGTGGCGAAGGCGAGGTGCAGGTTCATGGCATGGAGTCCTGGACCGCTGGGGTCCGGTGGGCGGGGCGAGCCGCGCGCCCGAGCCCGGATGGGCGTCGAGTCGACGCGCGGCGTCACGCCCCGCAAGAGGGAGAGAGGGACGCGGAGGATCCGCGCGATCGAAGGGCTGCTTGCCCGTGGTGGAGGGCGACTGTCTGGAGCGCGATGGCTCTTGCCACGGGCGGCTAGCGCAGCCGGACGACGCCGTCGCCGCTCGTGCCGGCGTAGGTCTCGAACGGGCTCGAGGAGAGGCAGCGAACGCTTGTGGCGAGCCCGCGCGCGACGTCGAAGCTCTGGTTGCCTCCCGTGAAGCTCCCGAGCACGTTGAGCCGCAGCACGTCGGCGACGAGCAGCAGGTTCGAGTTCCACGCGGGGACGTGCGCCGCGTTGGCCCACTCGAACTGCGGTCCGAGCAGGGCCAAGGTCTGTCCGCCGTCGTCCGTTCGATAGAGCCCGTGGTCGGGGACGCAGGCCCAGGCGCGGTCCGGGTCCGTCGGGTCCGCCTCGAGGTCGCGCACGATCCCCGCGAGCGGCGCGGCCGCCGTCCAGGTCGCGCCGCCGTCGTGGCTGGCGTGGACGACCGTCGACTTCGAGGCGTAGAGGACGCCGGGATCCGCGGGGCTGACGGCGACGTCCCACGTCCAGCCCGTGCCGAGGCCGACGCTCGTGAAGGTCACGCCGCCGTCGTCGCTGCGCGACACGCCCCTGCCCGCGGCGAAGAGCACGCCGGCCGCGGTCGGGTGCGGATCGAGATGCCAGAAGAAGGTCGACGGGTCGGAGTGGACCTCGTTGAACGTGAAACCGCCGTCGTCACTGCGGCGAAGCGTCGCGGTGCCCTCGCCGAGCGTCTGCAGGTAGAAGCGACCAGGCAGGGCGGCGTCCGCGACGACGTCGTAGCCGCTGAGGCCGCTGCCGGCGTTCGACTCGCTCCAGCTGGCTCCGGCGTCGAGGGAGACGAAGACCGAGCCGCCCGTGCGCGCCACGAGGTGCGCGGGGTCCGCCGCGTCGACGGCGACCGACTGGACGAAGGCGTGCTGTTCGAGCCCCGCGTTGCTGCGCTGGAAGCTCTGGCCGCCGTCGACGGAGCGGAAGGCGCCGCCGCGACCGACGGCGAGGACCTCGCCCGGGTTCGAGACGCTGGGCAGGATCGCGTAGGGGTGCCCGCCGAGGGCGTTCAGGCCGGGATCCGTGCTCATCGTCCACGTCAGCCCGGCGTCGTCCGAGATCAGGAGGCCGTCGTGGCGCCGGCTCGCGTAGAAGCGGTCGCGCTCCAGCGGGTCGAACGAGATCGCGTCGAACCCGAGCTCGGCGCCCACCTGGGTCCACGTCAGCCCCTCGTCCTCGGTGAGGAAGGCGGCGGTCGCGTCCGCCACCAGCAGCCTTCGACCGTCGGTCGGGTCGATGGCGCGCGCGCCGAACCCCGCGCTCACCGAGGGCGTCGGGCGCAGCTCCCAGGTGTCCCCGCCGTCGCGGCTCAGGTACACGCCGACCTGGGGCACGAACGCGTAGGTGCGCAGGTGGTTGTTCCTGTCGACGAGCACGGCCGTGCACTGGCTGGGCGAACCGGTCGTCGTGTCCAGCGCGTGCGTGAACGTCTGGCCGCCGTCGGTGGAGCGCCAGACGCCGCTGGTCGCGGCGAAGAACAGGCGCTCGGAGACAACGGGGTCGAAGGTCGCGTCGTAGTAGAACTCGTCGAGCGGCAGGGAGCTCGGTCGGAGCCAGGTCGCGCCGCCGTCCTGCGAGACCCGCGGACCGAACTGCACGCGCGCGATGGCCACGCGCGCGGGCATCGTGGGAGCGACGTCGAAGAACGTCGCGTCGACGGAGACCCCGGGCCAGCGGGCCTGCACGCTCCAGCTCGCGCCGCGGTCGGTGGAGCGCAGGAGGCCGGCGGTGCTCGAGGCGTGGACGTGGTCCGGGTCGAGGGTGCTGGTCGAGAGGCGCACGATCAGGGGGCCGGCGCCGGGCAGGGGCCCGAGCGGCTCCCAGCCGGGGAGGAGCTGCGCCTGGGCCGCGGGGACCTGCGCGCCGGCGCTCCCGGTGAGCAGCAGGCCGAAGGCGACCGCGGCGAGGCGGCGAGACACGTTTCGTTGGGGCGCGAGGGTCATGGAGGCGTCCTCCGGCGTTGCCGGTCGGGAGTCGGTGGTCGCCTGCCCCCACGGACGAGCCGTGGGGTGCCCGCCAGCTTTTCGCCTGCATTTCTCGAGGAGGAACCGCCGAACCGCCGGCGGCCGCGGCTCGCCATCCGTCGGAGCCCAGGCCGTAGCGCGCAGCAGGCCCGACTCCGCGCGCTCGAGAGGCGCGCGCGGTCAGAGGTCGGCCTGCGCGCCGGTGGCCGCGGGTTCACCGCGGAGA
>CAYGST010000429.1:0-4678 GCA_964352415.1 uncultured Planctomycetaceae bacterium
GATCGGCAGCACCCAAGCCGGCTTCAAGAGCGACCTGCTCTCGGGCCTGACCGTGGCCCTCGCGCTGGTCCCCGAGGCCGTGGCCTTCGCCTTCGTCGCCGGGGTGGATCCGCTGGTCGGCCTGCACGCGGCCTTCATGGTCGGCCTGATCACGGCCGTCTTCGGCGGACGCCCGGGCATGATCTCGGGAGCCACCGGCGCCATCGCCATCGTGCTGGTGGCGCTCGTGGCTGAGCACGGCATCGAGTACATGTTCGCCGCCGTGGTGCTGATGGGGCTGCTGCAGATCGGCGCCGGTGTGCTGCGGCTGGGCAAGTTCATCCGCATCGTGCCGCACCCGGTGATGCTGGGCTTCGTCAACGGACTGGCCATCGTGATCTTCCTGGCCCAGCTGGGGCAGTTCCAGGTGCCCGGTGCCGACGGGCGGCCGGCCTGGATGTCGGGCACGCCGCTGCTCACCATGCTCGGCCTGGTCGCGCTGACCATGGCCGTGATCCAGTTCCTGCCGCGGCTGACCAAGGCCGTGCCGGCCTCGCTGGCGGCCATCGTCGGCGTCACGTTGCTGAGCCTGGGCCTGGATCTGGACACGCCCAGCAACGTGGACTCGCTGCGCACGCTGTCGGGCGACCCGCAGGCGTCCCTGGCCGGCGGCCTGCCGCTGTTCTCGATCCCGGCCGTGCCGCTCAACCTGGAGACGCTCTGGATCGTGCTGCCCTACTCGGTGGTGCTGGCCGCCGTGGGCCTGATCGAGTCACTGCTCACGCTGACCCTCGTCGACGAGCTCACCCAGACCCGCGGCCGCGGCAACAAGGAGTGCGTGGCCCAAGGTGCCGCCAACGTGACCTGCGGCTTCTTCGGCGGCATGGGCGGCTGCGCGATGATCGGCCAGAGCATGATCAACATCAACTCGGGCGGCCGCGGGCGGCTGTCCGGGGCGACCGCGGCCCTGGCCCTGCTCGCCTTCGTCGTGTTCGGCTCCTCGCTCATCGAGCAGGTCCCGATCGGCGCGCTGGTCGGCGTGATGTTCATGGTCGTCATCGGCACCTTCGAGTGGACCAGCCTGCGCGTCATGCACAAGGTGCCCATCTCGGACGCCTTCGTGATCGTGCTGGTCTCCGCCGTCACCGTGGTGACGGACCTCGCGGTGGCCGTGCTCGCGGGCGTCGTCGTCTCGGCGCTCGTCTTCGCCTGGAAGCACGCCAAGGTGATCCACGTCGAGCTCGACACGACCCCGGACGGCACCAAGGTCTACCTCCTGCGCGGGCCGCTGTTCTTCGGCTCGAGCAAGAGCTTCGGCGAGCTGTTCGACCCCAGGACCGACCCGGACGACGTGATCGTCGACTTCCAGCACGCGCGCGTCTCCGACCATTCGGCGATCGAGGCGATCGACACGCTCGCCGAGCGCTACGTCGCCCAGGGCAAGACCCTGCACCTGCGCCACCTCAGCCCCGAGTGCCGCAAGTTGCTGCGCAAGGCAGGCAACATGGTCGAGGCCAACGTGATCGAGGATCCGACCTACCACGTCGCGACGGACGTGCTCGGGTAGGCGACGCAGTCATGGCGCGGCCCGGGCGGGCCTTGACCCGTCGGGTGGTCACGGCTTGCAATGGCGGCCATGACGACCTCACTGCTACCGCGGCTCACGGCGCTCGCGCTCGCCCTCGCCTCCTCCTGCTGCGCCTCGGCTCCCGAGGAGCCGGCGCTCGCGGAGCCGTTCCGCGTGCTGCTGCTCGGCGACTCGATCTCGATCGGCTACACGCCCTTCGTCCAGGAAGCCCTCGCGGGTCGCGCGCACGTCGCGCGGCCGATGCTGGACGGCGATCCGCCGCGCGCGGAGAACTGCGCGGGGACGACGAAGGGCATCGCAGAGCTCGATCGCTGGCTCGCCCCGGACGGCGGCGCCTGGGACGTGGTCCACGTCAACTTCGGGCTGCACGACCTCAAGCGCGTCGATGCGGCGACCGGCCAGAACTCGAACGATCCGGCGGACCCCCATCAGGCGGACCTCGCGCGCTACGAGCCCCAGCTGCGCGACATCGTGACGCGACTCCAGGCCACCGGCGCGCGGGTCGTACTCGCCACGACGACGCCCGTCCCCGACGGCGAGCTGCGCCCCTACCGCGCGCCGCAGGACGCCGCCCTCTACAACCGCGTCGCGCTGCGCGTCGCGCAGGAGGCGGGCGTGGCCGTGAACGACCTGCACGCGTTCGTCCTCGCGCAGCCGCCACCGTTCCAGCGCGCGAACGACGTGCACTTCGACGCGGCTGGCTCGCGCGCGCTGGGCGAACGCGTCGCTGCCGCGGTCCTCGAGGTCGCGGGCCACGGCGAGCGCCCCTGAGTCACGGGCGCGGCGCGCCCGGCCCCGCCCCGACCCTCGATTCCAGACCGAAGTGTCGCTCGACCCACAACGACACCCTCGAGTCTCACGCCTTAGGATCGCGCCCAACTCCCCTTTCCGATCCACCCTTCACGACGATCATGAAGCCCTCTCTCCTCCTCCCCGCCCTCCTCACCGCTCTCCTCGCCGCCTGCACCTCGGATCGCGGGCACACCTCGGAGCACGACCATCACCACGGCGAGGACGGACACGCAAACGAGCACGAGCATCACCACGGCGAGGTCGGACACGCCAATGAGCACGAGCACCATCATGGCGAGGACGGTCACGCCGACGAGCACGAGCACCACCACGGCGAAGACGGTCACGCCGACGAGCACGAACACCACCACCCGGGTGAAACTGACGCGGAGGCCGACCACCACCACCACGGCGAAGGCGACGACGACGAGGGCTGATCGAGCGCGCAGCGCAGCCCGTCGTGGCTCGGAGCCTCCCTTCGACCGGGCCGCGCTCCCACGGGCGCCCGGTCGACCAGGCGCCAGGCTCCCTCGGTCCGCGGCGGTCCAGGCCGAACCGGTGAAGCGCGTAACCCTGGTGCGGAGCCGCGGCTCCAACTAGGCTCCTGCGAATGGACGCGCCGCTCCTCCTGGTCGGGTTTCAGCACGGCTGCCTGCCGGCGCTGCGCGCGCTCGGGCGGCCCGCGTTCGCGCTGGTCGGGGAAGGCGGACGACGGGCCGACCTGGCGGAGATCGCGGGCTGGGCCGAGCGCGACCTGCACGGTTCCGGGGCCGCGCTCGAGGCCGCTGCGCGCGAGCTGCTCGGTGGACGCACGCCGGGCGCCGTCGTCGCTCTGGCCGAGCGCACCGTGCTCGTCGCGGCGCGTCTACGTGAGGCTTTCGGGCTCCCCGGCAACACCCACGGCGTCGCCGAGCGCTGCGCCGACAAGCTCGTGATGAAGCGCGCCATGGACGCCGCCGGTGTGCGCGTCGCGCCCTGGTGCGAGGTGCTGCCCGGGTCCCGCGCGGACGAGCTCGTGGCCGTGCTCGGCCTGCCGCTCGTGCTCAAGCCGCGGCGCGACTCCGGCGGCCGCGGTCAGGCGAAGCTCACGACCACCGTCGAGGTCGCGGCCACGCTCGAGGCCCTCGTCCGCGAGCGCGCCTTCGACAGCGGCTACGGCTGGATCGCCGAGGGCTGGATCGACGGCGTCGAGATGAGCGTCGAGAGCTTCGTGGTCGGCGGCGCGCCGCGGCTGCACAACCCGACCGAGTACTACGTCCCGCGCCACGCCAACGTCCTGCCCGCGGAGCTCCCCACAGACGAGTGGGCTGCCATCCAGGCCTTCGTCTCGCGCGCGCTGACCGTCGCGGGGGTCGAGCGTGGAATGACGCACCTCGAGCTCTTTCGACGCGCCGACGAGCTCGTCTTCGGCGAACTCGCGGTGCGCCCCCCCGGCGGACGGCTGATGACGCTCCTGAAGCGCGCGTGGGCCTTCGACCCGTGGGAAGCGCTGCTGCGCCTGGAGCTGGGCGAGGCGTTCGAGTTCCCCGCGGCGCCCCGGCGCACCGCGGGCGTCTGGGTGCTGCACCCCGGCCATGGAACCCTGCGCGCGCTCGAGGGAGTGGAGCAGGCGCGCGCCGTGCCCGGCGTGCGGCGCATCGCGCTGAAGGTCGCGCTCGGGGAGACGATCGCGGAGCGCGAGGGCACTGGCCAGGACATCGGCGCCATCTACGCCGAGGCGCAGACGCGAGACGAAGTCGCGCAGGCGCTGTCCGCGGCGCGCGAGCGGCTGCGCTTCGAACTGGAGTAGCCGCCGAGACGCGCTGGCGTGGGTCAGCCCGGACGCTCGGCGTCGATGCGCCGCGCTCGGGCGCGCACCGAGGCCGCCGGGTCGCGGCGCGCGCGCTCCAGCCAGCGCTGCGCCTCCGGCGCGAACCGCGAGTGCTGACGCGCGAGGCGCACGAAGGCATCGACGGCCCAGGCGCGCAGGAACTTCGCCTCGCCCTCCGCGCACGGCCGCAGGAAGCGCGCGAGCGGCTCGGCGCTGCGCGTCGGCACCTCGAGCAGCGCGACCATCTGGCACAGGTGCAGCCTGGCGTCGTCGTGCTGAACGCGGGGCAAGGCGCGCAGGAGCGTCGCGACCCGCGCGCGATCGAGGTCCGCGCCCCGCTCGAGGTAGGCGCGCAGGAGCCAGGTCGCGACGACGTCGGACCCAGGCGCCGCCACTCCCGCGATCAGGGCGTCCAGCCAGTCGTCGGTCGGCGGGTCGCGCTCAAGGAGCCTGGTGAGCGCGGCGACGCCCTGCGACTCGTAGTCGGTGCAGGCGCGCGCGAGCCGCTG
>CAYGST010000430.1:0-4671 GCA_964352415.1 uncultured Planctomycetaceae bacterium
GGCCGGCGAGCTTGTCGCCGAGGCGGATCGGGAAGTTGAGCGGGTCCTGGCGGCGCTTCGCCTTCGTCTGGTAGAGCGTCTCCTCCACCGCCTTCAGGTCGTCGAGCAGCGCGTCGGCCGACTCGGTCAGCGCCGCGTGCTCCTCGCCGAAGCGCCCCTTCACGGCCTCGATCTGCGTCCGGGCCGCGCGCAGGCGGCGGATGGCGCGGTGCGTGCGCGTCAGGTCGTCGCGGACCTGCACGAGGAAGTCGAACTGCGCGCGGAAGTCCTCCGGCGTCGCGCTCGTGCGCGGGTCGGGCAGCACCGTGAAGGCGACCTCGCGGACGACCGCCGCGTCGCCCTCGCCGACGGTGAGGCGCGCGCGGTAGTCGCCGGGCACGGCGCGCGGACCGGCGGAGCCGCCGTTCCAGTACACCCGGCCCTCGAACGACTCGGCGCCCGGGTAGCGCAGGTCCCAGGCGAAGCGGTTCAGGCCCGGCTCCGTCGGCAGGCGGCGCGGGTCGTCGGTGACGTGCGCCGGCAGCGGGTCGGCCTCCTCGCCCTCCGGCACCTTCGGCTCGAAGGTGCGGATCGGCGTGCCGTCCGCCTCGAGGAGCTCGAGCTCGATCGTCGCCTCGGGGTCGAGGCCCTCGGGCAGCACGTAGGAGACGAGCACGCCGGGGTGCGGGTTCGTGCCGGCGTCGCGCGGGTCGCTCGAGCGGCGCATCGCGAGGCGGTGGCTCGGGCGCGGCTCGAAGAGCGTCACGGCGCCGGGCTCCGCGTCGAGGTCGAGCTGCCGCAGCGGCGAGAGGTCATCGAGGATCCAGTAGCCGCGGCCCTGGGTCGCGGCGATCAGGTCGCCGTCGCGCACCGCCATGTCGGTGATCGGGACGATCGGCAGGTCGAGCTGCAGCGACGACCAGGAGGCGCCGTCGTCGAAGGAGACGTAGGCCCCGAGCTCCGTGCCGGCGTAGAGCAGCCCGCGGCGCACCGGGTCCGCGCGCACGACGCGGGTGAAGTGCTCGCGGTCGATGCCCCCGTCACCACCGGCGCCGTCGATCCGCTCCCAGGTGGCGCCATAGTCCGTCGTGCGGAAGAGGTACGGCTCGAAGTCGTCGAGCTTGTAGCGCGTGCCGGCGAGGTACGCGCCGCCCGGCTCGAAGGGGTGCGGCTCGAGGCTGTTCACCTGGGTCCACTCTGGCAGGCCGCCTGGCGTGACGTCGGTCCAGGACGCGCCGTCGTCCCGCGTGACGTGCACGCGCCCGTCGTCCGAACCGCACCAGATCACGCCGCGCTCCTGCGGCGACTCGAAGGCCGCGAAGATCGTGCAGTAGTACTCGACGCCGGTGTTGTCCTGGGTGATCGGACCGCCCGAGCTGCCGAGCTTCGTCGGGTCGTCGCGCGTGAGGTCGGGGCTGACCGCCTCCCAGCTCGCGCCGCCGTCGCGCGTGCGGAAGAGGACGTTCGACGCCGCGTAGAGCAGGTCCGGGTCGTGCGGCGAGAAGAACAGCGGGAAGTTCCACTGGAAGCGGTACTTCATGCCCTCCGCGCCGGCCCCCATCGGGTTGTCGGGCCAGACCGTGACGGTGCGGCGCTCACCGGTGCGGTGGTTGATGCGCGTGAGGTAGCCTCCGTAGCTCCCGCCGTAGACCACGTCGGGGTCGTCGGGCTTGGCGACGACGTGGCCGCTCTCGCCGCCGGCCGTCGGCTCCCAGTCGTGCCGCGTGATGCTGGACCAGGTGAGCGAGCGCGAGCGGAGGCGGACCGCCGAGTTGTCCTGCTGGCCGCCCAGGAGCCGGTAGGGAAAGTCGTTGTCGATCGAGACGCGGTACATCTGCGCCGTCGGCTGGTTCTCCTGCGTCGACCAGGTCGCGCCGCGGTCGAAGCTGACGTTCGCGCCGCCGTCGTTCGACTGGATCATGCGCTCGGGGTCGGCCGGGTCGATCCACAGGTCGTGGTTGTCGCCGTGCGGGACCGAGATCGTGCTGAAGCTCTTGCCGCCGTCGACGCTGTGGTGGAACTGCACGTTGAGGACGTAGCAGCCCTCGACGTCGACCGGGTCGGCGTAGATGCGCGTGTAGTACCAGGCGCGCTGGCGCAGGCTGCGGCTCTCGTTCGTCCGCGTCCAGGTCTCGCCCCCGTCGCGCGAGCGGAAGACGCCGCCCTCCTCGTTCTCGACCATCGCGTAGAGGTTCCGCGGGTCGCGGCGAGAGACGTCGATGCCGCTGATCCCCCACACGCCGCCGGGCAGGCCGGGGTTGCCGGTGAGCTCGGTCCACGTGTCGCCGCCGTCGGTGCTCTTCCAGATCCCCGAGCCCTCGCCGCCGCTCTCCAGGCTCCAGGGCGTGCGGTTCACGTTCCAGAAGCAGGCGTAGAGCACGCGCGGGTTCGTCGGGTCCATCACGAGCTCGACGCAGCCCGCCTCGTCGCTCACGAAGTGGACCTGCTCCCAGGTCGCGCCGCCGTCGGTCGTGCGGTAGACGCCGCGCTCGTCGTTCGGCCCGTAGAGGTGGCCGAGGACGGCCGCGTAGGCGAGGTCGGGGTTGCGCGGGTGGATGCGGATGCGCGGCACGTGGCGCGACTCGGAGAGACCGACGTGCGTCCAGGTCGCGCCGGCGTCGACCGACTTCCACACGCCCTCGCCGTGGGAGACGTTGCCGCGGACGGTCTTCTCCCCGCCGCCGACGTAGACGACGTTCGGGTCCCACTCGCTGACGGCCACGGCGCCGATCGAGCCACCGAAGGTCCCGTCCGAGACGTTCTCCCAGGACCCGCCGGCGTCGGTCGTCTTCCAGACCCCGCCGCCGGCCGCGCCCATGTAGTAGGTCTCGCGGTCCTGCGGGATGCCGGCGACGGCGGCGGAGCGTCCTCCGCGGTAGGGCCCGACCTCGCGCCACTCGAGGCCTTCGAAGCCGTCGGGGTCGAAGCGGGCGGTGCCGACGCGAGCGGGGCTCCCGTCCTGCGCGGAGCCGGTCGCGGCGCAGGAGGCGAGGGCGGTGAGGAGCAGGACGACGAACTTGGCGCAGCGGGTGGGGAGCATGGGGCAGATGGTATGCGCTCGTGCGCGGAGTGTCCGCAGACTCGGCTGTCTGCCGACTCGCAGGACCTCGACGCGGGATCAGGTCCAGCAGTCGTTCCGCGTTCCCGCGCAGCCCGACCACTTCCACCTCTCGGCTGGGCGTGACGACGCGCGGCCGCTCTCGAGCTCACCCGCGCACGCGCAGCCGATCAGGACCGGAGCCATGGACGCGCTGCGGGAAGCGCTCGATTCGTCGGCTTGATCGCGGTCGCCGGACGGCGCCCTCGCGCTCCACGTCGCCGGGCGGGAGCCGGTGGCGAGTCGAACGCCCACGGGGGCTCGCGGTCTCGGACCTTTCGATCTGCTTGACCGCGACGCTCGCGTTCGAACGAGGCTCGTCGCCGATGAGCCGAGCGCCCACGGCACGGCCGAGCCGCTCGGCTTGCAGCTCCACGACACCTCGCTAGAGTGGCGCGCCGCGCTCCCGGACCGGGAGTCTCCGCTCCCCGACAAAGACGACGAGACCATGAATCGACGGCACTTCGTTCAATCCGCCCTGGCCGCCGGCGTCGCCGCCGTCACCGCTGGCCGAGAGCGACTCGCACAGGGGCAGGAAACCGAGGGTCCGGCCGGCGAGTCGAGCCTCTTCTCACCGCTCACGCTGCGCGGCGTCACGCTGCGCAATCGCATCGCGATGTCGCCCATGTGCCAGTACTCGAGCGAGGACGGCTTCGCGACCGACTGGCACCTCACGCACCACGGGGCGCGCGCGGTCGGTGGCGTCGGGTTGCTCATCGCGGAGGCCACGGGAGTCACGCCCGAGGGGCGCATCACGCCCAACTGCCTCGGCGTGTGGAAGGACGAGCACGTGCCCGCGCTGCGGCGCGTGACGGACTTCGTGACGAGGTACGGCGCGGTGCCCGGCATCCAGCTGGCGCACGCCGGGGTCAAGGGCTCGCGTCACCGGCCGCTGCACCCCAAGCGCAACCAGTACGTGCCGCTCGACGAAGGCGGCTGGACGCCCGTCGGGCCCTCGTCGAATCGCTACCGCTCCGACGGCGCCGCGCCGCACGCTTTGACGGTGCCCGAGCTGCGTGCGATCACCGCTGCGTTCGCGGCGGCGGCGAAGCGCTCGGTCACCGCGGGCTTCCAGGTCGTCGAGCTGCACTTCGCGCACGGCTACCTCGGCCACAGCTTCCTCTCCCCGTTCATGAACGAGCGCACCGACGACTACGGCGGCTCGTTCGACAACCGCGTGCGCTTCCTGATGGAGACGGTGCGCGCGACGCGCGCGGTCCTCCCCGAGGACATTCCGCTCTTCGTGCGCCTGTCCTGCACCGACTGGGCGGAAGGCGGCTGGACCATCGAGGACTCCGTCGAGGCCTCAAGCCGGATGAGGGCCGAGGGCGTGGACCTCGTCGACTGCTCGACGGGCGGCGCCACGCAGAACGCCAAGATCCCCGTCGGTCCCGACTACCAGGTGCCGTTCGCGGAACGCATTCGCAAGGACGCCGGCATCGCGACGGGAGCCGTGGGCATGATCACCGAGCCCGCACAGGCCGAGGCGATCGTCGCCGAAGGCCGCGCCGACCTGGTCCTGATGGGCCGCCAGCTGCTGCGCGAACCGCACTGGCCGCTGCGCGCGTGGGTCGAGCTCGGCGCCGAGACGCCGG
>CAYGST010000431.1:0-4671 GCA_964352415.1 uncultured Planctomycetaceae bacterium
ACCGGGCTGGCCGGCCTCGCCGCCCTGCTGCTGGGCGTAGAGGATCTCGCCGAGCTTCTGGGCCTTCTGCTGGAAGGTCTTCAGCGCGGCTTCGATCTGCGCCTTGTCGTCGGTCTCGGCGAGATCCTCTACGCCCAGCAGCAGGGCGGCGAGGCCGGCCAGCCCGGTCCGGAGGCCGGCGCCGACGGCGCGACCGCCGGCGCCGAGTCGACCGACGACGAGCCGGTCGACGCGGACTTCGAGGTCAAGTCCTGAGCCCAGCCCCAAGCTGAGCGCTCCACGCGGGGCCCGGCGAGCACACGCTCGCCGGGCCCCGCTGCCATTCCAGGAAGCGCGAGCTCAGCGCTCCGAACGCCAGCGCTCGAAGTGCGCGCCCTCTTCGCTCGGGAAGCGCGCCGTGCACGGCTGCGTCACGTGGTAGGTCCGGAAGGCCTCGGTGAACGCGCGGGGGTCCTCCTCGAACCAGGCGCGCGACACGGGCGAGCCTTGTATCAAGCGCTCGAAGCGCAGCTTCGCAACCAGCTGCGCCGAGAGCTCGAAGCCGTCGTCGTCCAGCTGCTCGAGGCGCTCGCGCGTCGTGGGGGAGAGCGCCGCGTCCGCGCGCGCAGCATCCAGCGCGTCGAGCGGTCTTGCCGCGCGCAGGAGGCGCGCGAACACCGCCTCCCACTCGCGCCCGAGCTCAGCCACCCGTCGCCTCCAGGATCTTCCGCGCGCGCCGCAGCTCCGCGGCGAGGGGCTCCACGTCCTGGGGCTCGACCGTGCCCTCCATGCGCTCGAGCGTGACGCCACGGACGTTCGGGCAGCGCGGCAGCCAGCGCTCGAGCAGGGCCCAGACCTCCTCGGGCACGTCGTGGTCGTGACTGTCGAGCCGCATGACGCGCCCCGAGCGTAGCCAGCGCGGATCACTCTCCGCGCCCCCCGACACGTGCACCTCGATCACGCGCTCGAGCGGCATGCGCGCGAGGTACTCGTCGACGTCCACGCCCGTGTTGCGTGCCGTGGTGAAGGCGTTGTGCAGGTCGAGCACGAGGTGCGCGTTCTCGAGGTCGAGGCACGCGGCGAGGAACGGCCCCTCGTCCAGCGGCGCACCGACGTGGGCGTAGTTGGCCGTGTTCTCGAGCCCGACGAGCGGCGCGACCTCGGCCAGCTCCGCCAACCGGCCGCGCACGATCGCGGCGAAGGCCGCGTCCATCGGTAGCGGCAGGGGGAGGATGAGCTCCTCGCCCGCGATCTGCGTTGCGCCGAGGTGGTCCGAGTACCAGGCGAACTCGAACGCCTCCTGGTCGCGCGCGATGCGCTCGAGCCAGCAGCGCTGACGCTCTTCGGGCAGATCCACGCTGCCCACGGACAGACCGACGCCGTGCGCGACGAAGCCGAGCCCGCGCGCGCGTCCGAGCTCGAGGAACCAGCCGTGATAGTCGTTCGGTTGCCAGCCGCCGGCGGCGCCCGGTCGCCAGGTCGTCTCGGGCGTCACCTCGAGGTAGTCGACCTCCTCGAAGAGCGACGCGCAGCGCTCGAGGAAGTCGACGTCGGGCTGAAGGGTGAAGCCGAGGGAGATCGTCACGATGGTCCGGAGCCTACTCGTCCGTGTAGAACCAGAGGAAGCGCCGCGTCAGCTCCGGGGTGTGACCGACGCCGCAGGGACCGGCCGGGCCGCGCGAGCCGGTCTCGCCTTCGACGCGCTCACCTCCGCAGGACGAGCTCACGGCCCAGCGCGCGCCGCGCGGCCCGATCGCCGCGGCGTGTTGATCCAGACGACCCGAGAGGGCGCGCAGCCAGGCTTCGCGTGCGAGCGAGTCCTCCGCCGCCTGGCGCGCCACGGCGGGCGCGCGCTGGACGAGGTCGAGGTCGAGCGCGGCAGGCTCCTCGGGAATCGCCAGGCCCGTCGCAGCCGCGTTCGTCCGTGCGCGACGCCGGAGCACGCTGGGCCGCACGACGAGGAAGTCCTCGAGCTGCCGGGCGAGGACGCCGATCCGGCTCTTCAGTCGCGCGTCGTTGCCCGCTCTGTCGAACGAGTGGATCTCGTCCGGCGTTGAGCCGTTGTTCAGGGAGAGCGCGTGGCCCTTCCCGTTGTCCGGTTCGAGCAGGGCGACCGACGAGTCGCTGTACAGCTCTCGCTTCAGCTTCGGCAGCTGGGCGAGCAGGTGTTCCTGTGTGGCGCAGACCAGCTCGCAGGTCGCGAGGGTCGCGCGCACCGACAGCTTCCCGTGCAGAAGGATCGCGCCCAAGTCCCGCGCGCGCTGACGCCGTTCGTGCTCGTCGTCCGGAACGATCAGCACGAGGAGCGGCAGCCCGTTCGCCGCGGCGGCCTCGATGGCCGCCGCGATGGGGTCCGAGGCCGGCTCGCCGTTGGTGACCTGCGGGGTGAAGCCCCGCTGCAGCCAGGCGCTCACGCCGGCACCCGCGGCGGCGGCAGCGGAGCCGCGTAGGAGCTCGCGGCGGGACGGGAGCGGGGAGTTCGTCATGGGGTTGTGCAGGGAAGTGGGCGGGGCGCTGGAAACGGCCCCGGCGCGTGCGCCGTTAGGCCCGCGACCCGCAGCGGGTCACTCACTTCTCGTTCGACTCTGGCTCGGTGTAGAAGTGCAGGAAGCGCCAGGCGATCGTCGGCGTGTGCGCCATCCCGCAGCCGAAGCCGAAGCTCCGCGGCGTCTCGCCCTCCACGGTTGGTCCAGCGCCGCAGCCGCCGGGGTGAGCCCACCGCGCGCCGAGAGGGCCGACCGCGCCCACGCGCAGTCCGAGCCGAGCGGCGAGCGCTGCTTGCCAGCCGCGCTTCGCCAGAGAGTGCTGCGCGGCGTGCAGGGCGACGGCGGGCGCCGAGAGGGCGAGTTCCGGATCGACGGGGGCGTTCGGTGCGCTCAGAGCGACGCCGCGCGCCGCGGCGTTCGCCCGTGCGCGCCGTTCGATCACGGCAGGCTCATCAACCGAGGGGTGCAAGCACTCCTGGAGCTGTCTGGACTGGCGTCTGAGCCGCGCCTCCAGGATCACCGTCTCCTTTGCGTTCCTGGTGCTCGCCTCCCCATGGCCCCGCAGCGTCTCCGGGGCCGGTTCTGGTGCGAGGTTCAGCGCCGTGGCCGCGCCATCGCCCGGCTCGACGAGCACGGCGAAGGAGTCGTCGCCGAGGTCGGCGGGTGCTCGCGCGAGCCGCGCGCGCAGGTCGGCCTCGGTGGCGCAGGCGAGCTCGCACGTCGACAGCCGCGCCCGCAGCGGCTCGCTGCCGTGCAGGAGCAGCGCGCCCCAACTCCGCGCGCGCTGCCTGCGCCGCTCGGCCGCGCCCGGTTCGAGCGCGGGGACGATCAACACGAGCAGCGCGAGCCCGTTCGCGGTCGCGGCTTCGATGCCCGCGTCGATGGGCTCGACGGCCGAGTCGCTGCGGGTGGACGGCGGCGCGAAGCCCTGCTGCAGCCAGGCCCCCGCCGCGACAACGGCGGAGCCGCGCAGGAGCTCGCGGCGGGACGGGAGAGGCGTGTTCGTCATGGTCGTCTCAACTGTTGAACCCAGCGTTCGCCGGGGGGCTTCGCGTAGAAGTAGAGGAACCGCTGCGACACCTCGGGGACGATGCCCATGCCGCAGGCAACTCGAAGGCCCTCGTCGGGCAGGCCCTCGACGGTCGTGGCGCAGCCGCGTGAGCTCGCCCAGCGCGCGCCGTTCGGCGGCGTTGCGGCGGATGCGCGGAAGCGTTGCGCGAGCGCGTCGAGCCAGGCCTCGCGATGCTCCGGCTGCTGCTCGGCGAGGGCGCGCGCCACGACCGGAGCGCGCTCGACGAGCTCGTCGTCGAAGCCTTCGTTGCGCTCGGCGAGCGGGCGGGCCTGCGCGCGCTCGATCCACGTCATCGCATTCGGGGCCACGAACGCGACGAGCTGGGCGGACTGCGCGTCGATCCGCTCGCGGAGGGCGGCTTCGAACCCGTCCATGTCCTTGAAGCGGAGTGCGAACGCCACGGGAGCTGCGGTGAGCGTCAGCGCGCGTAGCCGTTCGGCTCCCGGCTCGAGCAGGAACGCGGACGGCTCGCCGCCCGGCCGCTCGAACGACGGCGGCAGCCCGGCGTCGAGCTCGGCGGTGGTCGCGCAGACGAGCTCGCAGCACGCGAGCTCGGCCTGCGCATCGCGCGTGCCGTGCAGCAGCAGCGCGCCCCAATCGCTGCCACGCTCGTCTCTTCCCTTGTCGTCCTCGGGGATGACGAGCACGAGCAGGGGCTGTCCGTTGCGAGTCGCGGACTCCCACGCGGCGTGCACGGTATCGACGGACAGCGCGTCGCCAGTCGCGTCGCCGGAGGGCTGATCCCCGCTGAAAGCGCTGCGCCCGCTGCATCCGGTCAGGAAGGAGGAAACGCTCACTCCCGCAGCGGCGGCGACCGACCAGCGCAGGAAGCGCCTGCGCGCGATGGGTTCGTGGCGTCGAGTCATGGTGGAGCGCAGTCTGTCCAGCGGTGGGTCCTGAGCGTCCTGAACGCGACCCCGCCGCGGAAGCTCAGCAAGGGGGATACGGGCGTTGTTTGGAAGGGGCAGCGGTCGGGTTCGACGTCGCCGGCTCGGGTGTCGTCCGAGTCGCACCAGAGGAAGCGCCGCGTCCGCTCGGGCGTGTGCTCCGGGCAGCAGAAGCGCGCCTCGATCCACCCGCCAACGCCGAGCCCCGTCGCGTTGGCGGGGGGCCCGCGCAGGAGCTGCCCGCGAC
>CAYGST010000432.1:0-4650 GCA_964352415.1 uncultured Planctomycetaceae bacterium
GATGCGGCACTTCCTGCCGGGATCGCAACGGCAGGTGTGCGACTCCGTATTCGACTCCGACGGCCGGTGCTACCCTCACGCCCCCCCATGGACCTTCAGAAACTCCGTATCGAGCGCGGCGCCGATGACGTGCAGCCGGCGAAGAGCGCGGCACGCGGGCCCGCGCCGTCCTCAGGCGGCCGCGGCCTGCGCCTCGCACCCCTGATCTGGATCGCCGTCCTCGCCGGCGCCGGCTACCTGTTCCGCGCGCCGCTGCTCGATCTCGTCGACGGACTGCGGCTGCCGAAGGTCGAAGTCGCCGTCGCCTACGAGCCCGACCCCCTCGGCGGCAGCTCGATCCGCGGCGTCGCCGCGAACGGCTACATCGTCGCGCGCAATCGCGCGGCGCTCTCGGCCGACACGCCCGGGCGCGTCGTCGAGCTGAACGTCGAGGAGGGCACCGTCGTCAAAGAGGGCGACGTCGTCGCGCGCCTGTTCGCCGACGAGTTCGAAGCGGCGGTCCAGGCCGCAGCGGCGGACGTCGAGGTCGCACGTCGCGCCGTGACGGCGGCGCGCGCGACGCAGAGCGCCCGCGAGCGCAGCGTCGAAGCGCGCGAGGCCGACCTGAAGGCCTCGCAGGCGCGCGTGCGCGGCGGCGAAGCGACCCTCGAGCTGCGCAAGCTAGAGCTGGCGCGCGCGCGGGACCTGCGCGAGAAGACCTACGGATCCCAGGCCGACGTCGACAGCGCCGTCGCCGGGCTCGAGAACGCGAATGCCGACCTGGAAGCGCTGCGCTCGGCGCAGTCCTCGGCCGAGTCGGCCCTCGCCGAGGCTCGCGGGCTGCTCGAGGAGGCTGGCGCCACGGTCCTGCAGGCGGAGGCCCAGATCCCCCTGCGCGAGGCGCTGCGCGCACAGGCCGCCGCCACCCTGGACAAGACCATCGTGCGCGCGCCCTTCGACGGCATCGTCGTGCTGAAGGACGCGGAGGTCGGCGAGGTCGTCAGCCCCAACTCCCAGGGCGGGAACTCGCGGGGCTCCGTCGCGACGCTGGTCGACTTCTCGTCGCTCGAGGTGCAGGTCGAGTTGCCGGAGACGAGCCTCGACGCCGCCAACGTCGGCGAGGCCGCGACCGCGTGGCTGGACGCTTTCCCGCAGAACGCCTACTCCGTGCGCGTGCAGCGCATCTGGCCCACGGCCAACAGGCAGAAGGCCACCATCGAGGTACGCCTCGTCTTCGACGAGCCCGACGAACGCCTGCGACCCGAGATGGGCGTGCGCGTCGTGTTCGGCACGACCGAGGCGCCCGCGGGCGACGAAGCCGCAGAGGCCACAGCCCCCGAGGGCGTGCTCATCCCCGAGAACGCGCTCGTCCGCATCGATGGCGCCGACGGCGTCTTCGCGCTGGAGCGCGACGTCGCGCGCTGGCGCGTGCTCGAGCTCGGTGCCCGCCGCGGCGGCCGCGTGCTCGTGACCTCCGGCATCGAAGCCGGTGACAGAGTCGTCCTCGACCCCCCGCCGACCCTCGTGGACGGCGACCGCATCCGCTTGAAGGAATAGCTCGACATGACCGAACCGATGATCACCGTGCAGGGCGTCTCGAAGTCCTTCTATCGCGGCGGCGAGGAGCTGCGCGTCCTCGACGACCTCGACCTCGAGATGGAGGCCGGGAACTTCTACGCGCTGATGGGGCCGTCCGGCTCCGGCAAGACGACGCTGCACAACCTCGTCGGCGGGCTCGATCGGCCGGACACCGGGAGCATCACGGTCGCCGGCAACGAGGTCTCTTCCCTCACGGGCGCGGCGCTGTCGAACTGGCGCTCGCGCAACATCGGCTTCGTGTTCCAGGGCTTCAACCTGATCCCGGTGCTCAGCGCGCTCGAGAACGTGCGCCTGCCGCTCTCACTGACGCCGCTCTCGCGCAAGCAGCAGAACGAGAACGCCAAGTTCGCGCTCGATGTCGTCGGCCTCGGCGACCGGCTCGGGCACCGGCCCGCGCAGCTCTCCGGCGGTCAGGAGCAGCGCGTCGCGATCGCGCGCGCGATCGCGACCGACCCGCGCGTGCTGCTCTGCGACGAGCCGACCGGCGACCTCGACCGGGACAACGCGGACGCGGTGCTGGAGCTGCTGGTCAAGCTCAAGGACGAGCTCGGCAAGACCATCCTGATGGTCACGCACGACGCCCTCGCCGCCGGACGCGCCGACCTCATCGTCCACATGGACAAGGGGCGCCTCGGCAGCATCGAAGAGACCAAGACCGCGAGCTGAAGCGCCATGGACCTCCTTCGACTCGTTCTGCGCAACCTCCTGCGCCACCCGCTGCGGTCGCTGCTCACGATGGGCTCCCTCGTGGTCGCGTTCTTCCTCATGTGCACGCTGCGCTCGCTCGTCACGACGCTCGAGGCCGGCACGAGCGCGGCGGCCACCGACAGGCTCTGGGTGCAATCGGCGGTCAGCCTGTTCGTCGAGATGCCGCTCTCGTACCCCGAACGCATCGCGCAGGTCGACGGCGTCGAGGAGGTCTGCAAGTGGCAGTGGTTCGGCGGCTTCTACCAGGACGAGAGCAACTTCTTCGCGCAGTTCGCCGTCGACCCCGTCGAGCTGATGAGCTGCTACCCCGAGATCCAGATGATCGAGGGCAGCACCGAGGACTTCCTCGCGCGGCGCGACTCGTGCATCGTCGGCGAGAGCCTCGCGAACCAGTTCGGCTGGAAGGTCGGAGACCGCATCCCGATCATCGGCGCGCTCTTCCCCCACCCGGACGGCGCCGACACGGCGTGGGAGTTCGAACTCGCGGGCATCTACAGCCCGCAGACGCGCAACATCGACGACCGCACGCTGTTCTTCCAGTGGGAGCTCTTCGAGGAGACGCTCGAGTCGAGCGAGACTGGGCTGCCGGGCGTCGGCGCCATGGTGCTGCGCACCACCAAGGGCTCCGACCAGACGCGCATCATGCGCGAGGTCGACGCGCTCTACGAGAACGGCCCGCAGCGCGTCCAGACCACGACCGAGGCCGAGTTCCAGGCGCAGTTCATCTCGATGTTCGGCAACGTCCCGTTCTTCGTGTCGGCGATCGGCGGCGGTGTGTTCGCCGCGATCCTGCTCGCCTGCATCAACACGATGCTGATGGCTGCGCGCGAGCAGCGCCGTGACATCGGCATCCTGAAGGCGCTCGGCTTCAAGGACGGCAGCGTGGCGAGCGTGCTCCTCGCCCAGTCCCTGACCCTCTGCACGATCGGCGGCCTGGCCGGCGTCGGGCTCGCTGTGATCACGGAGAAGCCCATCGGAGTCGCGATGGGCACGTTCTTCCCTGGCTACACGATCGAGCCGAGCACGCTCATCGCCGCGCTCGTCCTCGTCGTTCTCGTCGGGGTCGCCGCCGGCCTCGCGCCCGCCTGGACGGCGCGACGTGCCAAGGTGATCGACACGCTGGCCGCCCACGACTGATCCGGAGACCACGCCATGCTCGTCCCCTTCACCTACAACTTCCGCAGCCTGCTGGTGCGCCGCTCCGCGACGCTCCTCACGGTGCTCGGCATCGGCGCGACCGTCGCGGTCGTCGCCGGCGTGCTCGCGCTGCAGCAGGGCTTCTCGCGCCTCTACGCCGACGCCGGCCGCGAGGACGTCGCCGTGTTCCTGCGCCCCGGCGCCACTGGCGAGGGCGACAGCGTCTTCAGCCGCGACCGCGGCCTGCGCCTCGTGCGCAACATGCCCGAGGCGGCCACCGACGAGAACGGTCAGCCGATCGCGGGCATGGAGTGCTACCTCGCCGTACGCCGCTTCCGGGTGGACGGCGGCGAGACGAACGTGCCGATCCGCGGCGTGCAGCCGCCGACCTTCACCATCCACGGCGACGGACTGCGCATCCTCGAGGGCCGCAACTTCGATCCGGGTGCGGACGAGGTCATCATCGGCAGCAGCCTGCAGGGACGCATCCGCGGCTGCGACCTCGGAGAGGTGCTGCGCATCAACACGACGCCCTTCAAGGTCGTCGGCGTGTTCGAGTCCGACGGGCCGTACGGCTCCGAGATCTGGGGCGACCTGGACCGCATGCTGACGGCGCTCGAGCGCTATGGGCCGAACCGCGTCATCGCGCAGCTGCCGCAGGGCGAGTCGATCGACGCGCTCGCCGCGCGGCTGGAGAACGACAAGGAGGTCCCCGCCAAGGTCTTGACCGAGCAGGACTACCTCGCGGCGCAGACGGAGATGCTCTCCGCGGTGCTGATCTTCCTCTCCGGCTTCCTCGGCCTCGTGATGGGCATCGCGGCGATCTTCACGGCGACGACGACCATGCTCGCCGCCCTCGCGGCGCGCACTCACGAGATCGGGATCCTGCTCTCGACGGGCTTCCGGCCCTTCCCGATCTTCCTCTCGTTCCTGTTCGAGGCGCTGCTGCTCGGGCTGCTCGGCGGCGCCGCCGGCTGCCTGATGATCCTGCCGATCAACGGCATCGAGACCGGGACCACGAACTTCCAGACCTTCACCGAGGTCGCGTTCAGCTTCCGCGTCACGCCGACCGTGCTCGTCACCGCCGTGGTCTTCGCGCTGGCCCTCGGGCTGCTCGGGGGCGCGTGGCCGGCGCTGCGCGCGGCGCGCATGAAGCCGGTGGACGCCCTGGGCCGGCGCTGAATCGGGCGGGCGGGGCGAGCGCAGTGCGGCGGGCCGCAGGCGGCC
>CAYGST010000433.1:0-4635 GCA_964352415.1 uncultured Planctomycetaceae bacterium
CGATCGAGAGCGGCGCGCGCGGCAGCTGGCCCGCGATCCGTCCGAGGCGGCGCTGGTCGCCGCGCGCGCCGCTCTCGATCGCCGCGGCGAGCTCGGCCTGCGCGACGCCGGACTCGCCCCGCGCCGCGGGCACACCCTCCTCCTCGCCGAAGCGCCGCTGCAGGTAGCCGCGCGCGTCGCCGGTGAACAGCAGCCGGCCGAGCTCGAAGCCACGCCCGTCCGCGCCGAAGCGCTGGGCACCGAAGTAGTTCGGCAGGCCGCGCTCCGCGACGCGCGCGAGCACCCGCTCCGCCCGCGGCCGGTCCGCCTCGACGACGCCGCGCAGCAAGAGCTCGAAGCGGTTGCCGGAGAGGGCGCCGAGGCGCAGCTTCTTGTCGTTGCGGGTCACCTCGAGCACGCGCACGCGCTCGTCCTCGAGCTGCGCCACGTCCTCGGTGCGAACCCCGGTCAGCGAGAGCCACTGACGCGTGACGGCGCGCGCGTCCTTGCGTCCCGCGTAGCCCACGTCCTCCCCGCGCAGGCCGAACACGCGCCGTGCGTGGGCCGCCAGCGCCTCGGTCGAGAGCCCGCGCTTCTCCACGAAAACGAACAGGTGCTCGCCCTCGCCGCTCGGCATGAAAGAGGGCCGCTCCTCGACGACGAAGTCCTCGATACGCTCGCGCAGGACGAGCGCGAGCGGCGGCTCGCCCTCGGTCAGGTAGCGCAGACCCGGTGCCCAGGCCGGGCCGTCGTCCGCGCCGCCCGCCATCTCAGGCGCCGGAGACATCGACCCGTACTTCGGGGTCGGTCGCGGCGCCCTCGGTGAGCTCGCGATAGACGCCGAGGGTCTGATCCACCATGCGGTCGAGCCCGAAGTGCTCGACGACGCGGGCGTGGCCCGCCTCTCCGAGCGCCGCGCGCCCCTCGGGGTCGGCCGCCAGCGCGAGCATCGCAGCGGCCAGCGGTCCGACGAGCGCGGGCGGCACCAGGCGTCCTGTCTCGCCCTCGATCACGACCTCCGGCACGGCGGAGACGCTCGTCGCGAGCACGGGCAGGCGCGTCGCCATCGCCTCGAGGAAGACGAGGCCCAGGCCCTCCCAGAGCGAGCTCATCGTGAACACGTCGGAGGCCGCCATGAGTCGCGGGACGTCGTGGCGGATGCCGGCGAAGACGCAGGCGTCGCCGAGGGCGAGGTCCTTGGCCCAGCGTTCGGCCTTCTCGACGCCGTCGCCGAACGGATCGCCGCCGACGAGCAGGAGCCGCACCCGCGGCGCGCCCTCGGGGCTGTCCGCGAGCGCGCGGGCGAGGGCCTGCAGCAGCACGTCGTGGGCCTTCTGCGCGGCGAAGCGCGCCACGCAGATGAACACCACGTCGTCCGGCGCGAAGCCGAACTCGGCGCGCAGCTCGTCGCGCTCGGCCTGGGGCAGCAGCGCGGCCTCTTCGAAGGGCGTACGATCGATGCCGTAGTAGACGCGCCGCAGCCCCGCGGGCTTCACCTTGCCGTAGCGCGCGACGAAGCGCGCGACGTGGTCGGAGAGCGCGATCGTGCGCTTCGGCAGGTTGCCGAGGATCCCGTGCACGAAGGAGACGAGCGGACGCATCAGCACCTGCTCGTCGTTGTGCTTGCCGGAGACGAGCCGCGCGCGGCGGCCGGCGAGGGTCGCCAGCAGCGCGGTCAACATGTCCGCCTTGAGGAGATGCGAGTGGACGATGTCGGCCCAGCGCAGCTGCGGCACGAGGCGCGAGATCCCGGGCCCCAGCGGCACGTGGACGATCGCGCTGGCCCCTGCCTCGCGGAACTCGTCGTTGAGGGTCCCCTCGCCCTTCAGGTACGCGATGTGCACCTCGTGGCCGCGCGAGCTCTGGCCGCGCACCTGGCTGGCCAGGTGTTTCTCGGCCCCACCGACGTCGAGGGTCGTGATGACGTGCAGGATCTTCATCGAATCGTCGGGGCGGATCTCGGGCGGCAGGCAGCGCTCAGCCGCAGAGCTCAGCGTAGAGCGCGACGAGGCGCTCGACCATCGCGTCGGCCGTGTAGTCGGCGAGGACCCGCTCGCGACCGGCCGCGCCGAGCGCCGCGCGCTCCTCCGGCGTGGCCGCGAGCGCCTCGCCGAGCATGGCGGCGATCGCCGGGGCGCTCGAGGCCTCGGCCAGCCAGCCGGTCGCGCCGTGACGCACGAGATCGCGCGCGCCATCGACCGGCGTCGCGGCGACGGGCAGTCCGGCCGCCATGGCCTCGAGGACGATGTACGGCATCCCCTCCCAGCGCGACGGCAGGAGCAAGAGATCGACGGCCGCCAGCAGCTCTGGGACGTCGCGCCGGAAGCCGGCGAAGGCCACCCGATCGGCGACGCCGAGACGCTCTGCCTGCGCGCGCAGCTCGGCCTCCGTCTCGCCGCTGCCCGCCAGGAGCAGCTGCAGGTCCGGGTGGCCCTGGATGGCCTCGATGGCGAAGTCCTGGCCCTTGGCGACGTTCAGGAGTCCGACCACGGCGGCCGTCGGACGAGCGGGGTCGAGCCCGAGCGCCGCGAGGTCCGCCTGCGCGGCGCCCAGGAGCGGCGTGGGGTCGATCCCGTTCGGCACGACGCGGACCTTGTCCGGCGCGACGACGCCGGACTCGGCGAAGGTGCGCGACTCGCTCTCGCTGACCGCGACGATGGCGTCGGTCGAGCGGGCCAGGCTGCGCTCGATCCGGAAGAAGACCGCGCGCTTGAGCGGCCCGAACATCTCGCGGAAGAGGAACGCCATCGTGTGCGGTGTGTGCACGCGCTTGCCGATGCCGGCGCTGATCGACGCCATCCGCCCGAGCACCCCGGCCTTGGAGGAGTGCGTGTGAACGATGTCCGGAGCGAGCTCGCGCACGAGCCCCTTGAGCTGAATCAGATGACGCGCGTCGACGCGTGGAGAGATCGAGCGCCGCAGCGGGATCTCGTGCACGGTGCAGCCCGCCTCGGCGAGCTCCGCGAGCGTCTCGCGAAAGTCCGGCTGGCGCTCCGCCGCGACCGCGAGGTGAACGTCGTGCCCCCGCGCCACCAGCCCGCGCGCGAGGTCGGTCAGGTGCCGCCGCGCGCCGCCGATCGTGCACTCCATGACCTGGAGCACACGCAGGTCCTTCGCCCCGGTCATCCGCCGCCTAGTAGGCGCCCGTGCCCTTCACGACCGCGACGCTCGTCAGCGCGAGGATGACGAGGTCGAGCAGCAGCGACTGGTGCTCGATGTAGTAGAGGTCGTAGTCGATGTTGTCGTGGATCTGGTGCTGGCGCGCGTAGGAGATCTGCCACAGACCCGTGATGCCGGGCTTGACGCGCAGGCGTTCCTTGTCCAGCGAGCTGTAGTCCTCGACGATGAACTTCATCTCCGGCCGCGGCCCGACGAGGCTCATGTCGCCCTTCAGCACGTTGAGGAACTGCGGGAGCTCGTCGAGGCTGTAGCGGCGCAGGTAGCGGCCGATCTTCGTGATCCGCGGATCGAACGGCGAGTCGGGCGTCGGCGCGTCGCCGCCCATGTTCTCGTGCATCGTCCGGAACTTGTACATCCGGAACGACTTGCCGTCCCGACCGACGCGCTCCTGGATGTAGAGCGCCGGGCCCGACGACTCGCGTCGAATCAGGAACGACGCCAGCAGGAACAGCGGCGCGCCGAGCAGCATGACGAGCGCGGAGACGATGATGTCCAGCAAGCGCTTCGCGAGCTGGCTGTGGAGCGAACGCCGCCGATCCGCTCGGGTGATGAGCGGGATCGAGTCGATGTTCTGGATCCGGATCTTGTACGAGAGCAGGTGGTAGAAGCGCGGCACGACGTGGTAGGTGACGCCGATGCGCTCGCACTCCGCGAGGATCTCCATCACCCGGTCCTCGTCCTGGTCCGGCTGCGCGACGAAGACCTCGCTGACCTTGTTCTCGCCGACCACCCGCTCGAGGTCGTCGAAGCCGCCCAGAACAGGCAGCCGGTCGACGATCTGCCCCACGCGGCCCTCGTCCTCGTCGATGAAGCCGACGAGGTGCAACCCGAGGGTCGGCACGAGCATGAACTTGTTGCGCAGCTTGCGGCCCCAGGCCTCCGCGCCGTAGATCAGCACGTTGCGGTTGCCGATCCCGCGCTGGTGCAGCGTCTGGATGTACTTGAACGAAGCGAAGCGGCTCGCCGTCATCAGCACGAGGATCAGGACGAACGAGAGCGTCACCGTGACCCGCGAGAAGGTCCGGTTGATCGGGTCGAAGTCGAGATCGAACATCCGGTGCAGCCAGACCAGCGGCTGCAGGATGGTGTCGTCGTTCGCCGGGTTCGCCTTGCTGAGCAGGATCAGCAGCGTCCAGAAGACGAAGTAGCTGACGACGGTGGCCTTCGCGATCGCCTTGAACTCCTCCATGTTGAGGAGGCTCTTCACCGGGCTGTACATCCCGAAGGCGTGGAAGCTGACGAGGCAGACCGCGCTCATCAGGGCCCAGACCTGGCGGTAGACGTCCAGGTTCGCCTCGTCGCCGGTCATGCCGAGGCGATCGCCGATGAGGTAGCCCAGCCAGCACGCGAGCAGCAGCACGCCCAGGTCGACGAAGACCTGCGCGGACAGAATCAGCGGCTCGAAGTTGCGCCGGAGGAAGTTGCCGAGGGACTGCATGGGCGGTCACGGGTGGGGAGCCGAGACCGGGGAGACGT
>CAYGST010000434.1:0-4630 GCA_964352415.1 uncultured Planctomycetaceae bacterium
TCGAGTCGAGCGAGGTGCTGCCCCCGGACACCCAGGTCGAGTGCTGGTGGGCGTTCGAGGGCGCGACCAAACGCCTCGGCCGTTCGACCGGCGCTGCGATCGACTCGACCTGGACCCTCGATCTCCCGCGACGGGCGAAGGGCACCTACCACTTCCGCCTGCTCGGCGGTGAACTGATCCCCGAGGAGCTGACCTTCGCCGCCGAGTCGATCGGCGAATCCCTCACCGTCGACTTCACGGCCACCTTCGGTGCGGCCCAGGCCGTGCGCATTCGCGACGAAGACGGCAATCCGATCGAAGGCGCGCGCGCCGAGGTCATCTGGCAGAGCGGCAACGAGTGGCGCCGCTCGCGAGCGATGACCGACAGCGAGGGACTGGCCTGGGCGCACGGCTGCCCCGACACGCTCTGCTGGATCCGCGGCTCGAAGCCCGGCTACGGCGAGGTCACGCGCGGCAACCTTCACATCGTCGTCCCGATCGAGGCCGACCTCGTCCTGCCGCGCGCAGGCTCCGTTCAGGGCCGCGTCGTCCATGACGGCGAGCCCGTCACCAGCTTCCAGCTCTACACCTGGAAGTCGTCGCCCACAGCCGTCCAGCGCCACAAGGTCATCACGAACGACGAGGGCCGCTTCGAGCTCGACACCGTCGAACTCGGCCCGTTGAGCCTTCTGGCCACGAGCCCCGACCACCCCGAGAGCCCGGTGGTCACGATCGAGGTCGGAGCCGACGAGACGCCCGACGTCGTCCTCGAGCTCGGGGACGGCACGAGCGGAGTGGGGACCGTCGTCGACGCGCTGACCGGCGACCCCCTCCCGAACGCTTCGCTGCGCATCATCGATCAGTTCTCCGGGGCGACCCTCGGAGAGCGCTCGCGCGAGGTCCCCGTCTCCGAGGACGGCAGCTTCGAGATCGATGGGCTGAACCCCGAAACCCCGTACATCAAGGTCGCCGCCCCGAACCGCGTCGCCGTCAAGGCCTCCGGCTTCGACAACGGCGCCGGCGTCATCCAGTTCGGCCAGATCGCGCTCGCGCAGCGCCAGTCCCTCGACGTGCAGCTCGTCGGCGAGGAGCCCTTCGACGTCTCCGGCGTCTGGTTCTCGACCCTTGGCGACTACTCGGTCCCCGACCACGTCTTCGACGAGGACGGTCACTGCCGAGCCGAGAACGTCGCGCCCGGCTACCACAACGCGCAGCTCGTCTTCCACGACGGTTCGAGCGTCGGCTTCTACGTCGACCTGCGCCCCGGTGAAGACTGGTCGATCGAGTTCCCGTTCGCTCCCGACGCGACGCTGCCCGTGCAAGCGGTCCCCGCGGAAGGCGCAGCGCTCCCCGAAGGCCTCGTCGGCGCCTGCAACTTCGTCACCCCCGACGGCATCGCCATCAGCCGCGCGATCTTCCTCGACGAGAGCGGCGCAGGCGTGATCAGCCACATCCCCGACGGGCCCGCGGTCGTCACGATCATGACGCAGGCCGGCTCGAACCGCCTCGGCTCCGTCCGCGTCGACGTCGGCGCCGACCGCGAACAGCCCGTCGAGGTCGTGCTCGACGGCCGCCGCCTCACGCTGCAAGCCCTCGACGCGAGCGGCGCGCCCCTCGACCAGGGCTACGTCATGGTCGGCGCGCAAGGGCTCGAGTCGCTCTGGAGCGATCAAGGCTACCTCGACTCGAACGGCGCCATCGACGTCGACGGCCTCCCCTTCGACGACCTCGTCGTCATGGTCCGCCACCAAACCCTCGGCTTCGGCTTCGCCGACGTGCGGCTCGAACCCGAAGGTCCGACGACCGCGCAGGTCACCGTCGGCAACGGCGCGCCGCTGAACCTGCGCGTCACCGACCAGCAGGGACCGGTCGCCGGCGTCGGCCTCAAGCTCATCCCCGGCGGCGTCGCGACCCACGGCTTCCCCGGCAAGACGGACGCGAGCGGCGCCTGGACCTACCCGGGCCTGCCGCCGCGCAGCTACACCCTCAAGCTCGACCGCGTGGGCTACTGGGCCGTCGAACACGAGGTCGAGTTCACCGGCCAGTCCCCCGTCGAGCTCGCCATCCGTCGTCGCGGGCGCCTGGAGGTGAAGCTGCAGGACGCGGAGGGCACAGCGCTCGCCGGCGCGACGCTCGCGTTGCGTTCTGTCGAGTACGACATCGACGTGGCCGAGTGGCTCGCCGACGGCAAGCTCGCCGCGGGCGCGACGCAGCTCACGGCGGACGCCGCGGGGCGCTGCGTCGTCGACGGCCTCCCGTGCGGGCCCTACGTCTGGAAGGTGACGACATCGGGCGGCGCGTCGGCGAGCGGCGAGCTGATCGTGATCGAGAGTCCCCCCACGCATCTCCCGCTGGTCGTCGGGCCGTAGCGCCGCCTCCGCACCCACTGTCGCGACGCGTGCCGGCGCGGCCACGCCCCCTGGCGACCAGGCCCGCGGCGTGAGGCATCACCAGCCGCCGCCGCACCCCGTGTGCCTGCCCGAGCAACGAACACCGCAGGACCGGACGGCTCGGGGGAGCCTGGCGAGCAGCGCCACTTCGAATCCCACGCTCTCGTTCCTGGCGTCGATCCGAAGCCGCGCAGGGACGACGCCGTCGACCCGCGCGACGGTTACAAACGACCCTGTGGCGTCCCCCTGGCCCGTGACCCGCCGCCGGCCCCGCGACCCACATTCTGCCGTTTTGTGGTGCCCGTGGTACCCTGAGGGGGCGATAGGGCCCGACAGGAGGACCCCCATGAGCCGCATCTCGATCGACGTCACGGACAGCGAACATCAGAAGCTGAAGGCACTGGCCGCACTCCAGGGGCTGACCATCAAGGAGTTCGTGCTCTCCCGGACGATCGGGGACGAGACCCTCGGCCCCGTGCTCGCCGAGCTCGAGCGGTTGCTCGACGGCCGCATGGAGAGAGCGCGAACCGAAGGCTTCAGCACCCGCTCCGTCGGGGACATCTTCGGGGATGCCCGCCGCGAAGCCGATCCGAGCGCCGATGCCTGAGTACAGGCTGACCCCGGACGCCGAAGAAGACCTGTGGGAGATCGCTCGATACACCCTCGCGACCTGGGGTGAAGCCCAGCAGCGCCGCTACGAGGCGTCTCTCACTCAGTGCTTCGAAGAGCTGGCAGAGGGGAGTGCACGCTCTCGCCGACCCCTTCCGCATCGACCCGACGTGCATCAGGTTCACTGCCAGCATCACCACGTCTTCGCGATCGAGGCCACCCGCGAGCCCGTGACGATCGTCGCCGTCTTGCACGAGACGATGGACCTGATGACCCGGCTGCTCGCGCGGCTCGAAGGACCTGCGGCGTGAGCTCGGTGAGCCTCGAACGGGTGTGGGTCGATGCCTCCTGATTGGGTGTGCGGACCCCGTGAGGGACGTGCCGGGTGAGCGAATGGAGCCGGTACCCCAAGGATCAGCCCTCCCAGCCACGGCTACCGGCCTCCGCTGCCCGCCCGCGTGGCGGCACCCCGACGCCCGCGCTCCCGCGCCGCCGGCCGGCTCCGGAGTTCCGCGCCTCGTCCCCGAGGGGTCTCGCTTCCTCTGGAGAGAGACCACCGGGAGCCCAGGCGGTCACGTCTCGCGTGCTCCGAATCCGGAGAGCCACGGGCCACGGCTCCTGCGCAATCTGACGCCGTTCGGGGAGAGTGCCGGCCCGATCCTACGCCTCTCGCCTTGCCCCGAATCGGGTCCCGAGCGCGCGCCCCGACTTCGCTTGACAGTTCGAGAACCCCGTCCTTACTCTGCAAAGTCCCCCGCGAGCGGCGACCACGGAAGCTGCGCTCACCGGGTGGGCCCAGCAACTTGGATCAAGAGGACGAGCGCAGGCTGGAGCAGGAGCTGCTCTACGACGCCGACCCGTTGTGGTCGGCCATCCGCGTTCGCCCTTCGATCCCCAAGAAGGTCTTCCCCGGGTCCAAGTACCTGACGGGTGCGACCTCGACCGAGATCCTCGAGCGGCTGTACCACGACGACCCGCTCGACATCGGGACGCGTTGTGCGCATCGGCTGCGCAGGCGCGCGATCCTGATCGATCCGTGGCGGGTGTTTCCCGTGGCCGTCGCGCGCATGGCGCACGACGCGCTGACGTACAACGGCGAGCCGCCGATCGAGGTGTTCGCCGATCAGTGCATCGATCGCGCGGTGCGCATCGTGCTCGATCGCGACGCGGCCGACGAGGAGCGCGGTATCCCGCCCGACGACGAAGGCGATCTCTTCGTCGATCACCTGTCGATGACGCTGAACATCGAGCGGCCGCTCGTGCGGCCGGCGATGCTCTACTACCACACGCTGCCGAACTCCATCCGCCAGGCCTTCAAGGCGATGTTCATGGACGGCAAGACGATCGTGCAGTACTCGAAGGAAGGCCACGGATCGATCCTGCACGTCAAGGACCAGATCACCTACGCGATCGAGACGATCGCGACGGAGGGGAAGACCGAGTTGCCCTGCCCGGACCCGCCGAGCGAGGAGGACGACCTTGTCTGACCTCCACGACCTGGTCGACCCGGAAGCGCGCGCGCTGCTCAACGAGGTGGCGCAGGACCCGCGTTCGACGATCCTGCGCAAGGACCGCACGATGCAGATGGCGCAGGCCGTGGCCAACGGGGAAGACCTCTGGATCACGCGCAAGACGGGGCTGACGAGCGCGGA
>CAYGST010000435.1:0-4628 GCA_964352415.1 uncultured Planctomycetaceae bacterium
CTCCTTCAAAAGTACATGGACGAGCAATTGGCACCCCCCCCCGCGGCCCGCTCGTTGGCGAGGGACGCGGCGCGCTCCTCGCCGGTGAATCGCGCTACTTGACCGAGACGAGTTCGACGCGGAAGACGAGCGTCTCGTTCGGGCCGATGGCCGGCGGCGCGCCGCGCCCGCCGTAGGCCAGGTTGCTGGGGATCACGAAGGTCGTGTCTCCACCCGGCTTCATCAGCTGCAGGCCTTCGGTCCAGCCGGCGATGACGCCGTTCAGCGGGAAGCTGATCGTCTGGCCGCGGTCGTGGGACGAGTCGAACTTCTTCCCGTCGAGGGTCCAGCCGCAGTAGTGCACGGTCACGGTGTCGGCAGCGCCGGGCGCGGAGCCGCTTCCTTCACTGTGGTGCGTGTACTGAAGTCCGCTGGACGTGGTGTTACGGGCGGCCTCATCGGGCAGCTGAAACTCAGGGCTGGACATCTTCTTCTTGCCGAACAGGCGGCCGAACATGGGTCAAGTGGGCTCGTGGAATGGAAGCAGAGCGATCTCTGCGGCACGTTCCCCACAGCCTAGCGTTCCACCCGATCGAGTCAGCCCTCGCCCTCGGCACAGCCAAGAAAAAGGCCGAGGCGGGAGAAGGAGAGATCCCAACCTCGGCCGGTTTCCGTAGTCCACTCGAGCCATGCAGCTAGCGCGGTCGGCTGCAAGGAACGCCGGAAACTCAATAGAAACTTGGCTTCAACAGGCCTTCCGAAGCGAAGGAGGAGAGACTCCCGCCGCGGATCACATCCTGCCGAGCTTCCTTCTTAGTCCTCGGCTTCGCCTTCGAGTAGGGGGCGAATACCTGGTATTTCTGGGGCTCGTTCGAGGGCCTGCAAGGAGAAGAGGATGGAGCCGCTGCTGATCGGGATCGACGTGGGGACTACGGGGACGCGAGTGCTCGTCACGGAAGCGGACGGGTCCGTCGTCTCCGAAGCGCTGCGTGAGTATCCACTGAGCACCCCGCGCCCGCTTTGGTCGGAGCAGGACCCCGCGCACTGGTGGGAGGCGACGGTGGCCGCGCTGGGGGAGGCGCTCGACGCGACGCCCGGCTCGCGCGAGCGCCTGGCCTGCATCGGGCTCACCGGCCAGATGCACGGTCTCGTGCTGCTCGACGAGCGCGGAGCCGTCCTGCGCCCGGCGATCCTCTGGAACGATCAGCGTACGGGGGCGCAGTGCGAGGCGATCACCGAGCGGGTCGGTCGCGAGCGCGTGCTGGCGCTGACGGGTAACCCCGTGCTCCCCGGCTTCACCGCTCCGAAGATCGAGTGGGTGCGTGAGCACGAGCCCGCCGTGTTCGCGCGGGTCGCGCACGTCCTGCTCCCCAAGGACTACCTTCGCTATCGACTGACGGGCGAGCTGCACAGCGACGTCGCCGATGCGTCGGGCACCTCGCTGTTCGACGTGGGTGCGAGGACCTGGTCCAGCGAGATGCTCGCGGCGCTCGACGTGCCGCGCGCGTGGATGCCCGAGGTGCACGAGTCGCCGGACGTCTGCGCCCGAACGCTCGCGCTGGATGCCTGCCGGCTGCCGGCCGGCGTCCCGGTCGTCGCCGGCGCTGGCGATCAGGCCGCGCAGGGCGTGGGCGCGGGCATCCTCGAGGAAGGGCTCGTCTCCGCGACCTTCGGGACCTCGGGCGTCGTCTTCGCCGCCTCCGACGAGTACCGCGTCGATCCGCTCGGCCGCCTGCACGCCTTCTGCCACGCCGCGCCGGGCAAGTGGCACCTGATGGGCTGCGTTCTCGCCGCGGGCGGTAGCCTGCGCTGGTTCCGCGACGCCTTCTGCGCCGCGGAAGCGGAGCGCGCCGCGCGTGAGGGAGTGGACCCGTACGACGCGCTGCTCGCGGAGGCCGCGCAGACGCCTCCCGGCGCCGAGGGGCTCCTGTTCCTGCCGTACCTGACCGGAGAGCGGACGCCGCACCCCGACCCGCTGGCGCGCGGCGCCTTCGTCGGCTTGACGCTGCGCCACGCTCGGCCGCATCTCACGCGCGCGGTGCTCGAGGGCATCACGTACGCGATGCGCGACTCCCTCGAGCTGATGCGCGAGCTCGGGATCACGCCGGGCGAGGTGCGCGCCTCGGGCGGCGGCGCGAAGAGCGCGATCTGGCGCCAGCTGATGGCCGACGTGTTCGGCTGCGGCATCGTGAACTCGAGCGTCGATCACGGCGCGGCCCACGGTGCCGCGCTGCTCGCTGCGGTGGGGGCCGGGGCGTTCGCGACGGTCGAGGACGCCGCGCGCGAGGGGATTCGCTGGAGCGCGCCGGTCGCTCCGGATGCGGCGGCGCGCAAGGCCTACGACGCGTCCTACCAGCGCTACCGCGCGCTCTACCCGGCGCTGCGCGACTCGTTCCGCGCGGCCGCCGCGGACGGCTGAGTCGGCGCACTGCTGAACGAAGAGCGGCGACGTGACCTGGAGGTCACGCCGCCGCCAGCAAAGGAAGGCATGCCGCGGGGAGGCGCGGCGCGCCTGCGCGTCAGCTCACGGCCTCGCCCTTCAAGGCCTCGACCTGGAACTCGGAGCCGTCGAAGTCGATCTTCGCGCTGTCGCCGCGTCCGATCCTCCCCGCGAGGATCGCGTCGGCCAGCGGGTTCTGCACGTGCTTCTGCAGCGCGCGCTTCAGCGGGCGAGCGCCGAACTCGGGGTCGTACCCCAGCTCGGAGAGCTGCTCCTTCGCGGCCTCCGTCAGGTCGATGTGGATCTCCTGCTCGGCGATCTGGTGCTGCAGCCGCTCCAGCTGAACGTCCACGATCGCGCGAATCTGGTCCTTGCGCAGCGGCTCGAACGTGAGCACCTCGTCGAGGCGGTTCAGGAACTCGGGGCGGAAGAACTCGCGCAGCTGTGATTCATCGCGGAGGTTGCTCGTCATCAGGACGAGGGTCTGCGTGAAGTCCACCGTGCGGCCCTTGCCGTCCGTCAGGCGTCCGTCGTCGAGCAGCTGGAGCAGCACGTTGAACACATCGGGGTGCGCCTTCTCGACCTCGTCGAGCAGGATCACCGAGTGCGGCTTGCGACGCACGGCCTCGGTCAGAACGCCGCCCTCGTCGTAACCGACGTAGCCGGGGGGCGCGCCGATCAGGCGGCTGACCGCGTGCTTCTCCATGAACTCGCTCATGTCGACGCGCGTCATGTTGCGCTCGTCGTCGAAGAGGAACTCGGCGAGGGCCTTGGCGAGCTCGGGCTCGCCGACGCCCGTCGGGCCGAGCATCAGGAACGAGCCCAGCGGGCGCGTCGTCTCCTGCAGACCTGCGCGCGCGCGACGGACGGCCTGGGCGATCGCCTCGACCGGCTCGTTCTGGCCGACCACGCGCTCGTGGATACGGTCCTCCATGTGGATCAGCTTCAGGCGCTCCGTCTCGAGCAAGCGTTCGGCCGGGATGCCGGTCCAGCGCGCGATCACCTGCGCGATCAGCTCGGCGTCGACAGCCTCGGGCAGCAGCGCGCCGTCGGCCTGGATCTCGCCGAGGCGCGCGACGTTCTGCTCGATCTCGAGCTCGGTCTCGGGGACCTCGCCGAAGCGGATCTGGCCGACGCGCTCGAACTGGCCGTCGCGCTCGGCGCGCGCGGCCTCCTCGCGCAGACTCTCGACGAGCACCTTGCCCGCCCGGATCGAGCGGATCAGGTCCTTCTCCTGGTCCCAGCGCACGCGCAGCGCGCTGATGGACTCCTGGATCTCGCCGAGCTCGTGGTCGATCTCGCCGATGCGCTTGCGCGCGGACGAGGACTCGTCGCGCTCCATCGCCGACTTCTCGATCTCGAGCTGTCGGATGCGGCGCTCCTCGCGCTCGAGCTCCGGCGGCATCGAGTCGATCAGCGTGCGCAGCTGCGAGGCCGCCTCGTCGATGCAGTCGATCGCCTTGTCCGGCATGAAGCGGTCCGAGATGTGTCGATCCGCGAGGCGCGCGGCGGCGATCAGGGCATCGTCCTCGATGCGGACGCCGTGGTGCACCTCGTAGCGCTCCTTCAGGCCGCGCAGGATGGCGATCGTGTCCTCGACGCTCGGCTCGCCGACCATGATCGGCATGAAGCGCCGCTCGAGGGCCGCGTCCTTCTCGATGTACTTGCGGTACTCGTCGAGGGTCGTCGCGCCGATGCAGCGCAGCTCACCGCGAGCGAGCGCCGGCTTCAGCATGTTGGCCGCGTCGACAGCGCCTTCGCTGCCGCCCGCGCCGACCAGCGTGTGCAGCTCATCGATGAAGAGCACGATGTCGCCACCGGCCTCCTTCACCTCTTCGAGCACGGCCTTCAGCCGCTCCTCGAACTCGCCGCGGTACTTCGCGCCCGCGAGCAGCGAACCGATGTCGAGGGACATCACGCGCTTGCCCTTCAGGCTGTCCGGGACGTCGCCCTCGACGATGCGCAGGGCCAGCCCCTCCACGATGGCGGTCTTGCCGACGCCGGGGTCGCCCAGCAGCACGGGGTTGTTCTTGCGGCGACGCGCGAGCACCTGCGTGGCGCGGCGGATCTCGTCGTCGCGGCCGATGACGGGGTCGAGCTTGCCGGCCTCGGCCTCGGCGGTCAGGTCGCGGACGTACTTCTCCAGGACCTCGAAGGTGTTCTCCGGGTCCGGGGACGTGACGCGCCGGCTGCCGCGCACCTCGCCGAG